>CAZJGF010000009.1:0-24968 GCA_964545665.1 uncultured Dehalococcoidales bacterium | reverse complement strand
CGGCAGGACTTGACAAGGAAACAAACTCTGGTTAACCTGATATGAAAGATGGTTAACAAAACTAAGGGTGAAATACTTCGAGCCCTGAGGGCAAGTGGCGATTATGTTTCTGGTGAGGTGCTGAGCAAGGAACTGGGCAGTTCCAGAGTTTCAATTTGGAAGCATCTTCGTGGTTTGATGCAACAGGGCTACGTAATAGAATCCTCACCCACAGGGTATCGTTTGATTTCCTCTCCGGATTTGTTACTGCCTTATGAACTTCCTGGCTGGGAGCAAAGAATTCATCATTTTCGAGAAGTTGGCTCAACAATGGAGATGGCGAAAGAATTAGTGAAGAAGGGGGCAGAGGAAGGGACAATTGTAGTTACTGAATGTCAGGCTCGTGGCAGGGGAAGGTTGAGTAAACAATGGTTTTCCCCGAGCGGTGGAATCTATTTTACTCTCAGTCTAAAGCCGGAGATAAGTCCAGCATATGCTCCAAGGATAAACTTGATGGCTTCCATTGCAGTGGCAAAGGCGATTAGAGAGCTCTTTGGCTTAGCTGCCGAATTGAAGTGGCCCAACGATGTTTTGATTGAAGGCAGGAAGGTATGTGGCATACTGGCTGAGATGGAGGCCGAAGTGGATTCGATAAACTTCGTAAATTTGGGGATAGGTATAAACGCCAATTTCCCCATCTCTCAGTATGAAAAAGGGGCGACTTCTTTGAAAGAAGAGTTGGGGAAAGAGATTGTCAGAAAAGAACTGTTAAGCTCAGTGCTGAGGGAAATAGCCAAGCAGCAAGCTTTGCTGACCAAAGCGGACTTATTTGAAGAGTGGAAAAGCCTTTCTGCTACATTAAATAGGGATGTAAGGGTAGTGAGCCTAGGGGAAGAATTAACCGGGAAAGCTATCGACATCGATAGCAATGGAGCGCTTATACTAAAGTGCCCAGATAATTCCATAAGAAATATCGTCACGGGGGATTGTTTTCACTTATAAATGTTGCTCATTATTGTTCTTTACTTTCTAGCTATAATCAGCATAGGCATATGGAGTAGAAAAAAGGCAGGAAGCCGTGAGGGGTTCTTTGTTGCTCATAGGAAGGGGACCACTCCTCTTATCACCGGTTCCCTTTTAGCCACGATTGTTGGTGGCTCAGCGACGGTAGGTCTAGCCGGCCTGGGATTCGAACAGGGCCTGACCGGTGCCTGGTGGCTTCTGGTTGGAAGCATTGGCCTGCTGGGGTTGGGGTTTTCTCTGGCTGGGAAGATACGAGCCCTGGCGCTTTATACCCTTCCTGAGCTGGTGGAAAGACAATACGACCGCCGTGTAGGCTTGGCAGCCTCAATCCTCATTGTCATTGCCTGGGTAGGGGTGGTATCAGGCCAGATTGTAGCTGCCGGGAAAGTCCTATCTGTTTTAGGATTTGGTTCTCCTCTCTTCTGGATGAGCACCTTCACCATGGTTTTTGTAGCCTATGCCGTTTTGGGTGGGCAGTATTCTATTATTCGCACTGATGTCATACAGGCGGTGATTCTTCTGGTCGGGATTTCAGCGGTTGTAGTAATAGTTTTCCCTCTTGTAGGAGGCTTAGGCGGATTAGAAGCTTCTCTCCCTCCAGATTACTTTTCCTTCCCACTGAGCACTAAGTTTGATTGGAAGGCGCTTCTATCCTTTCTAGTTCTTGTCGGCGGCACCTATGTAGTGGGGCCAGACATATATACCAGGCTTTTCTGTAGTAAGGAAGAAAAAACAGCTCGAAAGTCAACTCTTATCGCTGCCTTCCTTATTTCCCTATTTGCCCTGGTTATTGCTTTGATAGGCATGGCTGCCCGAGTCCTGTATCCTGGTATTCCTGCCGAGCAAGCCTTCCCTCAAATAGTAGTGGGGACTTTGCCTCCAGCATTAAGGGGAATAGTCCTCACCGCCTTGGTGGCTGCGCTTATGTCCTCGGCGGATACTTGCCTGCTTAGTCAGAGCGTCATTTTAACCGAGGACGTGTTTAAGCGTTTTCGCCCTATTGATGAGAGAAAGACTCTGTTGATAACTAGGCTGAGTATAATCATGCTGGGTCTGGTGGCCTTGGCTCTGGCCATAACCGTAAAGGGAGTGATTTCATCTTTGCTCTTTGCCTATACCATCTTCACTTGCGGTCTCGTCGTCCCGGTAATCGCAGGATTCTACCGAGAGAGGCTAAAGGTAACTTCGTCAGGGGCTTTGGCCGCTCTCGCAGGCGGTGGAGCGCTGGGATTATTAGGGAAAATCCCAGGCCTTGGTATCCCCCTCAAAGAAGATTTAGGACTTGTAGGTTTTGCGGTAAGTGCCATTCTCCTTTTCGGAGTAAGCTGTCTTACTCGAAGACGGCAACAGCACAAATCCATGCTATAATGGAGGAGTGCCGCTTGAGATACCTGGTGCGAAACCCCTGCTTGTCGTTCTTTCTGGTCCTTCTGGAGTGGGTAAAGATGCTCTGCTTACCAGGATGAGGGAGCTGGGACACCATTTCCATTATGTGGTTACTGCCACCACACGCACGCAACGCCCCAGAGAGAAAGACGGAGTGGATTATCACTTCCTCTCTTCCCAAGAATTCCAGCAAATGGTTGATGCAGGACAACTTCTAGAATGGGCTAAGGTCTATGGCAATTACTACGGTGTACCTAGAGCTGAAGTAAGCCAGGCCTTGTCTAAGGGAAAGGACGTAATAGTCAAGGTGGATGTTCAGGGCGCGGCTACTATCAAGAAGATCCTGCCCCAGGCGGTGTTTCTCTTTCTCATGCCTCCCTCGATGGAGGAATTGGAAAGGCGGTTGAAACAACGCCGTAGCGAGTCCTCAATAGATTTGGCCCTAAGGTTGGAGAGGGCTAGTGAGGAGATGAAGAGCTTGCCTCTGTTCGATTATGTCATAACGAACCACCAAGGTAAGATTAACGATGTTATTGCTCAGATTGAGGCTATCGCTATCGCTGAAAAGTGTCGAGTCGAGCCGAGGGCTATAGAGCTTTAATTCTCTTTTATGAGCATGGTAGGATTCTACGGCACAAGCGGGAAGCCGAGGGGCTGCCACTACTTCTTGAGACTGCCAATGAAATCATCAATTTCCAGAGCGGCCATGGTCATCGTTTGAAGCGTACCTCTTGAACCTAATGCTATCGCCACCTTAGACACGGCTTCATTACTGGGAGCTTCCAGAATGTTTACGAAGTCATACGGACCTAGCACAGCGTACTGAGCTAGAACCTTTGCCCCCATTGTCTCCACTTCCTTATTGACCTCTTTAATCCTCTGAGGATTTTCTTTGATAGTCTTTCTTCCCTCATCGGTAAGGGTTGTTAGCATTATAAATTTAGCCATCTTTAACCTCCTCTATACCATTTTTTCTTGGAAACCTCGGCCTGAACCACGCTTGTGCCGTCACATTAGATGATGCTGAAACAGTGCTAATCGGATAAATGAAAAGCCTACCATCCTCGACCTCACCTCACCATATTATATATCAAGCTGTATGAAAAATACCCTCGTAGGGGAGGGGCTTGTCCCCTCCCAACTCACGCGGCAGCTAACAAGGGCGAAAAAACTGCCACAAGGGTTTTTGGACTCTCTCATATGTTACTGGAGCAGGCATTTCCCCAAAAGTTCCTCTTCTCTCTCCCGCATTCGCTTTTCCTCTTCTGGTTTCTCGTGGTCATAGCCCAGCAGGTGAAGTATTCCGTGAATGATAAGCAGTGCCAGCTCTTGCTCAACTGAATGTCCTTGCTCTTCGGCTTGCTCCGCCGCTTGAGGATAGGAGATGATGACTTCTCCCAGGCGGGTTACGCCATCAGGAGGGAGAGCAAAGGAATCATTGGTTTCCTTCTGAGGAAGCATGTAGAAAGCTAGCACGTCCGTGGTTTCATCCACGTC
The DNA here is from genome assembly GCA_964545665.1 of uncultured Dehalococcoidales bacterium. Taxonomy (GTDB): domain Bacteria; phylum Chloroflexota; class Dehalococcoidia; order GIF9; family AB-539-J10; genus CAZJGF01. Next base: position 21,083 of record CAZJGF010000009.1, on the reverse strand, counting down.
CCGGTAGTCCCGATTGAGTTGTTGCACCGTCTCAGAGTCGGTGAAGACCAGGCTCACTTCATAGGGAGGAGCCACCCCTTCAGCGCTGAGAACGTCTTGGGCTATTTTTCTCGCCCATCGCCCATCGATACAACCCTGGAATTCCTCCTCGATGTGGATGCCAATTTCCTCTTCCATATTATTGATACAACAAGTGGAATGGATAACCTTAATTCCTATCAGTTTAGAAAAGGCAATTTCTCTTCTTTTCTATAAACCATTGCTTGACAGGTAGCAATTAAGTCGCCTTTATTATTTCTAACCTTGATATCATAGTTACCAATTCTCTTGGTTTTGCTCATTTCTTTTGCTTCAGCGTACAAAATATCTCCAATTGAAGGAGGCTTAACATAAAAAATACTCATGCTGAGTGCAACAGAAATTGTCCCGTGGGAATTGGAAGCTGCTTCAAAAGCTTCGTCGAGCAGGGAAAATATGGCTCCACCATGTGCCATACCAAACATATTTTCCATTTCTTCGGTAACACTCATCTCAACCATTGAATAACCATAGTCTAGATCAATCAGTTTTAGTCCAAGTTTGTTTGCATACGGCTCAGATTCAAGCTTCTTATAAATTGCATCGAAGACCTTATTCTTCATCTTGAACTCCCCATTCAAGTTTCTTTGGTGCAGCAGGTTTTGTTAGCCAGGTATCATAGCAAAATGGCTGACTTTTCTCGATGAAGCCTTCATTATGGTGAAATCCTCGAAGAGGTAAGGGACGGGATTGTTCAGGCATTTGCTCCAGCGAAGATAATTTTGGTTGGCTCATATGCTTCATGGGAAAAGCCCAGACTCACTTCATAGGGAGGAGTTATACCTTCAGCCCTAAGGACAGTCTGTGAGCTACCCTCCTCGCGCAGTCTTCGTCAATCAGGCCAGGGAATTTCTCCTCAGCGCAAATCTCGATTTCTTCCGGCATAGCATAGCGCTACCTTAATCCTCGTATGCAGCTTCCCTCACCTAGATTTTGCCATTCCTCCGTTCTGTGGAGGTTCAGTGCTTAGCCTGAAACCTTCTGTCGCGTGATGTCCTGACCCTGTCAGAGGTCAAGCCATTAGGCTTGCTCCAGCGATACCTGCCTATCCATATTACCCATTGTAACCGTCTCATTTAGGTCTCCGACGAGCTCGCCAGATGCGATCCGTAAGACTCAGCATCATGTCAGGAGGTAGTCCAGATTCTATTGCCAATATTTCGAGCGGCTCCATAGACCTATATAGATAATGCCGGGCTTGCTCAAATTGCTCACGGGTTGGTTTTACATCCTCTGGTAGATCTAGAGCAGAGGCGATGCGGTCAAAAGACATGTAAATCTCCTCTACCACACCAGGGTGCAATCTAGCACGTCGCGATGGGACAACCGTGTCCCCAATCATAGATCGAAGGTCTTGAAGCATTGAGATAATTTCAGCGTTACTCTTTTCCAGAGGATTCTCACTCTTGTGAAGTGATTGAAGGTCAATTGCGACAGAGATCGGAGAGTCAACTTTGCTTGGGTCTTTTTCAACGGAACGAATCTGCCTGATTAGTTCACCTTTGCAGTTAGCCACACTATCCAAATCTCGATGGTCAAAATGGACCGTTCGCGTTGGAGCAACGTCAAAAGGAATGGATTCACCAGATTGGATAATCTGAACCACTGGCTTTTTGACGGTGTGCCGGACAGCAAGCTCATAGAACACATTAGGATTTTTCCCAGTGAGGTCAGCGATGACAAGATCATCATCTATGAGATGCTGAATGACCTGTGACGTAATAATCCCTGGTTCGGATATTGGATCAGCACGAACAGCGTCATATTCACATTCTTGAGCCGCAGGTTTGATTATGTGTGTCAATACTTGGTCAGAACGCCGTCTGATTTCACTTCCTTCATCGCCGATTGGGGCAATGACAAAACATGTCTTCAAATTTTCTTCTTTAGCCATGAGACCACCCCCTTGATAATGTTACTCGGCGTTGTTTCCCTTAACTTCAGTATATACCAGATTCCCGTTCCACTTCCATAGTGCGGTGCTAACTCTCAGTCCTTCTTACCCCCACGGTATTGTAGTTCTTTGGCTGCTTTTGTCAAAGCCTCCATCCAGATCGCTGGCTTTATATGTGGTTGAATAGCTAGTAAAGTAGCGTCAATGGCGGTAGCACCGCTCAGGCGGGAGTATCTCAGGGTCAAGCAGAGGTATCCTGAGGCTATTGTTTAAGATATAAACAGGATGGAATTCACCGTAATAATATCCAGTAGATTCGGTATCTCTCCGATCTCGGTTTGTCTAAATCCCGTTTCCCATTTGAATTTGAGCATTGCTAAGTTTCCTTCTGCAAATCTTCCAGGACTCTCCTTATGAGCGGTTCTATTTTAGGTATATCTTCTTTTAATACCAACCAGACTCTTTCGAGATTCACCCCAAAATAGAAATGAATGACTTTGTCTCTCATACCTGCAATATCTTTCCAGGGTATTTCAGGATATTGCTGGCGAGTTGATTCGGGGATATGTTTTGCCGCCTCTCCCATAATTTCAACGCATCTTGTAACAGCAAAATTTGTTTTCTCATCGTCAACGAAATCTTCATAGCCCATCCCCTCTGTGAACTTCTCTGCACGCTCTATGTTTTCAAGGATATCTTTGACATAGATAGAAATATCTCGTTTCATAGGTAAATCGCCTCTTTGAGAATTCTTTCCTTCAGTTCTGGCCTGATGTCTCTTTTAGGCACAAGGTCGATTTTTCTACCCAAAAGTTCAGCCAGATGGTTTTCCAAGCTCACGAGCCCAAGGAGGCTTACAGGTTCCTCAAACTCAACCAGAACATCCACATCACTTGTTTCTTCATTCTCTCCTCTAACACAAGAGCCGAAAATCCCAATCTCCTTTACCTTGAACTTTTCCCTCAGTTCTTCCTTGTATTTTGATAGTATTTCTTCTACTTCCTCAACTCTTCGCATACTTGTACCTTCCAAATCTTAGACTTCCAAAAACCTCCTCAAGGAGAAATTATCCCAGGAACAACTTGCGTATATTTATTCGCAAACCTCGACCTCTTTTCTCAGTTTATCTGCCTTCCGGAGCTTATCTTTGAATTTAATCTCCCCAACTTTTGGTTCAATATTTTTGCCTGCCTAAGTCTCGGGTACGTTTAGCTTCAGTATATACCAAAATTCTCTTTTACTCCTATACACTAGGATTCTTTTCACAGGCATTATAGTGCTTCAGCTGTTTTTGTTGAAGCCTCCTTCTTAGTCTATACTGACTTTATATGTTCCCGACTAGCAAGTAAAATAACACTAATGGCGGTAACACCACTCAGGCGGCAATACCTTAGAGTCAAGCAGCGGTATCCTGAAGCCATAGTCTTTTTCCGGCTGGGGGATTTCTATGAGACTTTTGATGAGGATGCCAGGGTTGCTTCACGAGAGCTAGATATTGTTTTAACCGCGCGGGGGATGGGCAAGGGGCACAAAGTGCCCATGGCGGGGATACCTCATAATGCTCTGGATAACTATTTGGCCAAGCTCATTAACCGAGGCTATAAGGTGGCTATTTGCGAGCAGCTCAGCCCCCCGGGCAAAGGCTTGGTGGACAGGGACGTCATTCGTGTGGTGACACCGGGGACAGTAGTTGAACCCAACCTGCTGGAAAGTAAAAGCAATAACTATCTGGCCAGCTTGGTTATTGAGGATGATGAGGCCGGGATTGCCTATGTTGACATAACCACCAGCGAGTTTGCCACGGCTCAACTTCCTGCTGATAGAGTTTGTTGTGAGCTGGAACGCCTTCAGCCCAGCGAGGTTCTTATACTTCAGGATGCTGAAGTCCCTGAATCTCCATCAGCCAGCGTAACTCAACTTGATGATTACTGGTTTGACTTAGAGGTGGCTCAAAGAACTTTGCTGGAACATTTTGGCGTAGCTAGTTTAGAAGGCTATGGCTGTGCCCATTTGCCATTGGCTGTAAGGGCTGCCGGCTCACTAGTCCACTACGTGACGGAGACCCAAAAGGAGGCTGTATCACAGCTAACCGGGCTTGCCACCTACTCTACAGATTCCTTTATGACCCTCGATGGCCAGACCATCCGTAATCTGGAACTTTTTCAGGGCGGCAGGTGGGGAGAAACGGGCAATTCTCTTCTCTCCATCATTGACTTAACCAAGACAGCTATGGGTGGCAGGTTGCTCAAGAGTTGGTTGGGACATCCTCTTGTTGACATAGCAGAATTGAATCAGCGACAGGAAGCTATCGCCTGGTTATGTCACAACGCTCTGGCTCGCCAAAAAGTGACGTCTATCTTAGCGGACATTGCGGACCTGGAGCGACTGGTCAATCGAGTAAGAACCGGCAAAATCATCCCCAGAGAATTAGTAACGCTTCGCAGCAGCCTGGAGAAAGTACCCCAGCTAAAGGAAGCGATGAAAGCAGGGAATTCTATAGGCTGGTTGACTGCCGGGCTGAAGCCCTGCCCCGACGTTGTGGATTTAATTGCCGGGGCTATTGCCGATGAACCTGGAGACTTCGAGCAAGGGCAGGTAATAAAGGAAGGTTTTTCTGCCGAATTGGATGAGCTTCGTCGCAGCTCAAAAGAGGCTAAGCAATACTTGGCCAGTGTGGAACAGAGGGAGAGGCAACGCACAGGGATTAGGTCCTTAAAAGTAGGCTACAACAGGGTGTTTGGCTATTATATTGAGGTGTCCAGAGCCAACCTTAACCTGGTTCCATCTGACTATATCCGTAAGCAAACCTTGGCAGAGGCGGAAAGATTCTTCACCCCTGAGCTTAAGGAATATGAATCGCTGATTCTCAATGCGCAGGAAAAGATTGCTGATCTGGAGGCTGCTACTTTCCGACAGATTTGTCAGCAAATAAGTGCTGCTGGTGAGCATATTCTGGTTACCGCCAGGGCTATTGCCAAAATTGATGCCTTCTGTAGCTTCGCTGAGGTAGCAGCACATCACAGTTATGTTAGGCCAAAGTTAACCACCGAAGATATTATAGATATTAAAGGGGGACGCCATCCTGTGGTGGAGAGGGTCATAGGCAGTGATAATTTTGTTCCCAATGACACTTATTTATCCAATAAAGATAATCAACTTATCATACTCACGGGCCCAAATATGTCAGGGAAGTCCACTTATCTTAGACAGGTAGCCTTGATAGTCCTTTTAGCTCAGACAGGTAGTTTTATCCCTGCGGAGTCGGCAACTATTGGAATCGTGGACCGTATCTTTACCAGGATTGGCGCTCAGGAAGACTTGGCTGCGGGCCAATCAACCTTTATGGTGGAGATGGCCGAGACGGCAAACATTTTACACAATGCCACCTCACGCTCTCTGATTATTCTAGACGAAATTGGCAGGGGAACAAGCACCTATGATGGGCTTTCCATTGCCTGGGCAGTAGCCGAGTTCATTCACAATCATCCTAAACTCGGAGCGAAAACTCTTTTTGCCACCCACTATCATGAATTGGTGGATTTGGCCAACACCTTGCCCAGAGTGAGAAATTTTAATGTGGCTGTGGCTGAACAGGGAGACAAGGTTATTTTCTTACACAAAATTGTTCCCGGCGGCACCGACAGGAGCTATGGCATTCATGTGGCTCAATTAGCCGGCCTACCGAAGTCAATAATCAACCGAGCCGAGGAGGTGTTGATTGAGCTAGAAAATAGTCATACCCCTAAGAAAAGCCGGGCTTTTCGGCGGCAAGTACTGCTTGACCAGCTTCCGCTTTTCCCCAAAGACTCCTTACTAGCTGCCGAGATTTCCAAACTTGATATTGATTCCATGTCACCTCTGGAAGCTATTAACAAACTTTACGAACTGAAACGGATAATACTGGGTGGCGTGGTTGACAAAAGATTTCCTTAGTGTTAGGATTATAGTTTGCGTTATGCTTGCTACCATTCCTCTCCTTTTACCAGTTCAGTATTTTCACTAGCATATGCCTTTTTTCGAATGCTTTAGTGGCTAGCTTCTATTTCGAGGGAAAAAATTATGGCCGTCTCGTTAGTATCTAATCATGGGTTGGTGAAGTCCTTTGCCAAGCTGCCTGACGTCATAGAAGTACCCGACCTAGTTCGGGTACAGCTCGATTCATTTCATTGGTTCCAAGATGAGGGACTAAAGAAGTTATTTGAGGAGGTTTCACCTATCCAGGACTACACTCGTAGCAGATTGGAGTTGCACTTTGTCGATTACGAGTTCCGTGAGCCTCAGCATCCCGTTTTGGAATGCCTTGAGCGAGGCATAACTTATTCTTCGCCTCTCCATGTTACTGTCCGGCTGCTGGTTAAGGACACAGGTGAGATTAAGGAAGAGAAATTGTTCTTTGGCGACTTTCCTTTGATGACGGATGCAGGGACTTTTATTATTTCTGGGGCGGAACGAGTGGTGGTCAGTCAGTTAACTCGCTTTCCAGGTGTTTACTTTGCTTTGCAGAGGGATCCTGCAAGTGGGCGAGAACTAGGTCTTGCTAAATTGGTTGCTGAACGGGGTGCGTGGCTTGATTTTGATACCTCCGGTCGTGATGTGATTTCAGTCAAGGTGAGCGGGAAAAGGAAGACGACTGTTACTACTTTGTTACGGGCTGTAGGCTTTGACAGTGATGATGCCTTACTGAATCTTTTCCAAGACGTTGATAATTCGCCTGATCATGCTTTTATTCGGTCCACTATAGAGCGGGAACCTTTAATTAGGAGCAAGGCTGATGCGTTAATTGATATCTATCACAAATTATCCTCCGGGGAACCTCCCAGCCTTAGCAGTGCTGAAGCGCTTTTGAACAATTTCTTGTTTAACCCCCGTCGTTATAGCTTAGGAGAGGTTGGCCGTTATAAGCTTAATAAAAAACTGGGCGTGAGCATCCCTGAGGGTTACCTCGGATTAACTCCTGAAGACCTAGTACAAATAGTACACCATCTTATTCTAGTAAACAATGGCAGGGAGATTCCCGATGATATTGACCATTTGGGCAACCGGCGAGCACAGAGCGTAGGTTTTCTGTTACAAAATCAATTTCGTATTGGTTTGCTACGCTTGGAGAGAGCCATCAAAGAGCGAATGAGCATCCTTGGTTCCGAAGCAGTGACACCTTCCGCTTTGATCAATATCCGGCCTATAACAGCTGCTACAAGGGAGTTCTTTGGCAGGTCGCAGCTATCTCAGTTTATGGATCAAACTAATCCCTTGGCTGAATTGACTCACAAGCGGCGCCTTTCGGCTATGGGCCCTGGTGGCCTCTCTAGAGAGCGGGCTGGTTTTGAAGTTCGTGATGTGCATCATTCCCATTATGGGAGGATTTGCCCTATAGAGACGCCTGAGGGTCCTAACATTGGTTTAATTGGCTCTTTAGCTACTTACGCTTCAATTAATAAATATGGTTTTGTGGAAACTCCTTATCGCAGAGTTATCCATGAAGTGCCCAATACCGTGACGGAATTAGTGGGAAGGACGATACTAGAAGATATAGTCGATGATGAAAGCTGTCTTGTGGCTAAATCTGGAACGTTAGCTACGGAGGGGATAGCACAAAGGACAGCTTCTCTTCCCAAACAGACTATTAGGGTGACTCCTTTCGTTTCCAACCAGATTGTTCATTTAACAGCCGATGAAGAGGAGCAGTACAGCATTGCTCAAGCTAATGTTCCGCTGAATGAGAACGGGGAGTTTGTGGAGGAAAGGATTGAGGTTAAACGGGGCAGTAGGTATTTGAAGGAAGAAGCGGATAACGTAGACCTCATGGATGTTTCTCCCAAGCAGATATTTAGTGTATCTGCCTCCCTCATCCCATTTCTGGAGCATGATGATGCTAATCGCGCTTTGATGGGTTCCAATATGCAACGCCAAGCAGTGCCTTTGTTGCGCCCTCATGTACCTTTAGTAGCTACCGGAATGGAGAAGGAGGTAGCCAAATATAGCGGGCAGATGATGTTCGCCGCTGAGGATGGTGTGGTAACCTCGGCAACTGGTTCAGAAATCGTGATTGAGGATGATAACGGGGAGAACCATACTTATGGACTACGTAAGTTTGTTAGAACTAATCAGGGTACATGCGTAGATCAGCGTCCAATTGTCGATAGGGGTGAAAGGGTCAAGAAAGGCCAAGTCTTAGTGAATAGCTCTTCAATGGATGGTGGTGAACTTGCCTTGGGGCAGAATATTGTATGTGCATTTATGAGCTGGCAGGGATACAACTATGAGGATGCCATCATCATCAGCAAAAGGCTGGTTAAGGATGATGTTTACGCCTCTATTCATATTGAAAAGCATGAAATAGAAGAGCGTGCTACTAAGCTTGGTCCTGAAGAAATCACCAGGGACATACCTAATGTAAGTGAGGAAAGCTTAAGCAACCTTGGTGAGGAGGGTATTATACGCATTGGGGCTGAGGTGAGGCCTGGCGATATCCTGGTAGGAAAGGTTACCCCTAAGGGTGAAACTGAACCTTCGGCGGAAGAAAAGTTATTGCGGGCTATTTTTGGTGAGAAGACTCGTGAAGTAAAGGATAACTCACTCAAAGTGCTGCCTGGGGAGTGGGGGAGGGTGATTGATACCAAAATTTTCTCCCGGGAAAATAGTGATGAATTGTCGGCGGGGGTAAATAAGCTTGTGCGGGTGTGGGTAGCTCAAAAGAGGAAAATTTCGGTCGGTGACAAGATGTCAGGAAGACATGGCAACAAGGGAGTGGTTTCTATCATACTGCCTGAGGAGGATATGCCATTCTTACCTGATGGCACGCCTGTGGATATCATTCTTAATCCTCTCGGCGTTCCATCCCGCATGAATATTGGGCAGGTCTTGGAGGCTCATTTGGGGTGGGCAAGTTACATACTGGGTTTCAGGGTACTGAATCCGATCTTCGATGGAGCTGATGCTACGACTATCGAGGATGCTTTGGCGAGGGCCTGGATAGCTTGGAAAGCAAGTGCTGTTAACCTCAACTCGAACAATTTCAACGGGGCTGACAAGGAAAAGGTCAGAGTATGGCTTGCCGACCATGGTTTTGATGCTGAGGAGATAATGGGCGAAGGGTATCCGGGAGAAGCCAAGAGGGCCTCCCTTTATTTATGGCTTGAGGATTTGGGTATAAATGCTCGGGATCTGAGTGAGGAAGAGGTGGAGCGAATGGCACAAAGGATTTACCAGGAGCGAAGACTATATCCGCCTAACTTCGGCAAAATGGAGCTTCGAGATGGCAGGACCGGTGAGCCATTTGACCAGCCGATAACCGTAGGCAATATCTACATGATGAAACTAATACATCTTGTTGAAGACAAAGTACATGCTCGTTCCGTTGGCCCATATTCGCTCATCACCCAACAACCTCTGGGTGGGAAGGCGCAGTTTGGTGGGCAGAGGTTTGGTGAGATGGAGGTATGGGCATTAGAGGCTTATGGTGCCGCTCACATGCTGCAAGAAATGCTTACCGTTAAGTCGGATGATATAACCGGCCGGTGGGAAGCTTACGAGGCTATTGTCAAAAACGAGGACATTAAAAATCATGGCATTCCAGAAGCGTGCAAAGTCCTATTTATGGAATTACGTAGCATGGGTTTTGCCGTTGAGTTGCTAAATGAAGAACAGGAAAAAATAAATTTCTTTGCTGATATCAAGCCGAAGCTTAAAGCTGGATTACAAGTATAGAGGTGACCCTTGCCACCCATCCCTTTATCTGGCGAGGGATGTGAGGTTATAAGAGAGATGGCACAGTTTGATGACGTGAATGCTATTCAAATAAGTCTCGCCTCTCCAGAACAAATCAGGAGTTGGTCTCATGGTGAGGTGACCAAAGCGGAGACGATAAATTACCGCACTTTGAAGCCAGAACGGGATGGTCTGTTTTGTGAGAGGATTTTTGGCCCTACCAAGGATTACGAGTGCCATTGTGGCAAATACAGGAAGATGCGGTATAAAGGCGTTATTTGTGACAAATGTGGCGTTGAGGTGGCTCATTCCAGCGTGCGCAGGGAGAGGATGGGGCACATCGAGTTAGCAGCACCAGTTATCCATATCTGGTTTTTGAAATTAGTGCCTAGTCGGCTTGGACTTCTTCTCGATATGTCTCTGAAAGATTTGGAATCGGTCATATACTTTGCTCGATATATCGTTACCTCAGTCAATGAGGAAGCTCGCCAGCAGAAGATTCACACACTTGAAGAAGAAGCAGCTTCGGGAATGTCTGCAGGGGAGGATTATATAGGCAAGAAGTCTGAGGAATTGCAACAGATGAAAGGCCTTCAGCCATTGAAGCTGCTCAATGAGGAGGAATACCGAGAGCTTAAGGAAAAGTCTGGTGATGTTTTTGAGGCTGGCATGGGCGCTGAAGCCATCTTGGAGGTTGTGAGGAAAGTTGACGTAGAGAAGCTGCATCAGCGACTCTTGGAAGAAGTGCGCACTGCTACTGGGCAGCATTATAATAAGGTTAGCAAAAGGCTACAGTTTGTCGAAGCACTTAGGCTTAGCGAAAACAAGCCTGAATGGATGGTTTTGACCGTACTTCCTGTGTTGCCTCCAGCGCTTCGGCCTGTAGTTCAGCTAGACGGTGGTCGTTTCGTCATTAGTGACCTTAATGACCTCTATCGGCGTGTTATTAATCGTAACAATCGTCTCCGTCGTCTTATAGGTCTAGGTGCACCTGAAGCCATTATTCGTAATGAAAAGCGCATGCTGCAGGAAGCTGTTGATGCCCTCATTGATAATGGACGAAGGGGGCGGGTAGTTACCACCGGCAATAATCACGCCTTGAAATCTCTAGCTGCTATGTTAGCAGGGAAGCAAGGACGGTTTCGACAGAATCTTTTGGGAAAGAGGGTGGATTATAGTGGTCGTTCTGTCATTGTTGTTGGGCCTGAACTCAAGCTTCATCAATGTGGTTTGCCTCGCCATGTGGCCCTAGAGTTATTTAAACCCTTTGTGATACATAAGCTTATAGAGAACGGTTACGCCAACAGTGTGAAGGTGGCTCGGCGCCAAGTAGAGAGGGCGAGGCCTGAGGTTTGGGAGCTACTCAGTGAGGTAGTCAAGGAACGCCCGGTATTGCTCAATCGCGCTCCTACGTTGCATCGCTTGAGTATTCAGGCTTTTGAGCCTGTTTTGATTGATGGTGATGCCTTTCAGCTCCATCCACTGGTTTGTGCTGCCTTCAATGCTGATTTTGACGGTGACCAGATGGCAGTTCATGTGCCATTGTCTAAGGCAGCAGTAAAGGAAGCTAGGGAACATATGCTCAGCATTCATAATACGCTGCAACCAAGTAGTGGCAAGCCGGTTGCGGTACCTAGCTTGGATATGGTTCTTGGCTGCTATTATCTCACTATCATTAAGCCTAAAGCTAAAGGAGAAGGGAAGGCCTTCAGCAATTTTGAGCAGGCTAGACTGGCTTATGAATCCGGTGTTATTGAGCTTGGCGCTGATATTGAGGTGCGAGATAAAGGTAAGCGGATAAAGACTAGTGTGGGACGTATTCTATTTAATGATGCTTTGCCTCCGCAACTTCGTTTTTACAATGAAGTAGCAGATAAAGCTGCCATAAGATCTCTGGTATCTGACTGTGTTCGTTTGTTAGGCAATGAGACCACTGCTGTAGTCCTTGATAATCTAAAGCAGTTGGGCTTCTATTATGCCACAAAATCAGGGATTTCCATAGCCATGAATGACATTGATGAGCCGCCAAGCAAATCGGAAATTCTTGTAGAGGCTGATAGGTTGATTAGTGTTGCTGAAGATCAATTTGACCGTGGTCTTATCACTGAGGACGAGAGATATGAGAATGCAGTTCAAGTATGGATGGAGGCCACAGATAAGGTTACCGATGATATATCACAATCCTTAGACCGTTATGGCCCTATCTACATGATGGCTACATCAGGGGCAAAGGGCAACATCGCTCAGATCAGGCAGATGGCGGGAATGCGTGGACTGATGACCGACCCCTCTGGGAAGATAATAGACTTTCCTATCAGGGCAAGCTTTCGAGATGGACTGTCGCCTATGGAATATTTCATTTCTACTCATGGTGCCCGCAAAGGATTAGCTGACACTGCCTTAAGAACATCGAATAGCGGCTATCTTACTCGACGTCTCATAGACGTGGCCCAAGATGTTATTGTTACTAAAGAGGACTGTGGCACTACTGAAGGGATATGGATAACAGAAGGGGTCACTGGAGGCTCTTCGCCTTCATTCAGCGAGCGGATCATTGGTTATCTGGCAGCAGGCAATATTACTGACCCGCAGACCGGTGAGATTATCGTCGAGCGCAATGAGGAAATTGATGAAGAAAAGACGCAGCGAATTGTTGAGGCGGGCATTAGTGGAGTCTATGTAAGATCGCCCCTTAGCTGTCGCTCTCCATTTGGTGTTTGCCAGTATTGCTACGGTAGAGACCTGGCTAGAAGACATTTGGTCAAGCTTGGCACTGCGGTAGGTATCATTGCTGCTCAGAGCATTGGCGAACCAGGCACTCAGCTCACCTTGCGCACTTTTCATACAGGTGGTGTAGTGGGCACTGACATTACCAGTGGACTGCCTCGTGTGGAGGAACTTTTTGAGGCTAGGACACCGAAGAGTAGTGCCACCGTTTCTGATATTGATGGCGATGTTGATGTGATTGGTACGGAAGAGGGAAGGATAGTCAAGGTCACCAGCTCTGAGTTTTATCTAGATGAATATGTATTACCACCGGGAGCGAGGGTGGTAGTGAGCGATGGACAGGCAGTTGGTGTTGGCAGCGTTTTGTTTTACCCTGCTTCCTCCGAGGAAATTGAGGAGCGGTTGCCTGAAATAGTACAGGAACAGCCTGTGGTAGCCAGAGTTGCCGGTCAGGCCATTGTTGAAAACAGTCGTGTTCATATCAGGTATGAGGAAAGGGAAGAGAGAGAACATACTATTCCACATGGTGCACAATTGCTGGTTAAGTCCGGAGACAGAGTTAAGGTAGGCCAACAACTTACTGAAGGCGTGGTCAACCCACATGATTTGTTGCGTATTATGGGGAAGGAAGCGACGCAGCAGTATTTAGTTGACGAGATACAAAAAGTATATTCCTCTCAAGGAGTGGAAATACATGATAAACATATTGCCATTATTATTCGTCAGATGCTGAGAAAAGTGAAGATTGCTTCCTCGGGTGACACAGAATTGTTGCCGGCTGAGTTTGTTGACCGCTTTGATTACGAAGACATTACTGAGAGGGTGCTGGCTGAAGGCGGTGAACCGGCAACGGCTCAAGCTGTTCTTCTTGGGGTGACGAGGGCTAGCTTAAGTAAGGATAGCTGGTTGGCTGCTGCTTCTTTTCAGGAGACTGGGCGTGTTCTTGCTGATGCGGCGATCAAAGGCAAAATGGATAAACTCCGTGGACTTAAGGAGAACGTCATCCTTGGTAAGCTTATCCCGTCTCAAATACTGACTGATGAGGAGTCAAGCCTGCAATTAGATAATAGTTCAGCCAGCCTTCTGTCATCCTGACCCTGAAGGAACTGAGCGGGAAGCAGCTAGATGCTTCGGGGATTATTCACCGCGCGCAGGAATGGCAGGGGATACAAATGGAGAGTAATATGCGGGTGGTTTCAGGCAAACCAAATACTGAGGATGTACCTGTTGATTTAAGCCTTCGTCCTAGGCGCCTTAATGAATTTGTAGGCCAGGAAAAAGTTAAAGATAACCTAAGAATAGCCATTCTAGCTGCTCAGGGAAGACACGAAACATTAGACCATATTATTCTTTATGGTCCTCCTGGTCTGGGGAAGACTACTCTTGCTCACATCATTGCTGCCGAGATGGGAGTCAACATCAAAATCAGCTCAGGGCCAGCGATACAGCGCCCTGGAGATTTAGCAGCCATTATTGCCAACTTACGTGGGGCAGATGTTCTCTTTATTGATGAGATTCATCGTCTTAGTCATACAGTGGAGGAAAAACTCTATCCAGCGATGGAGGAGTTTGTGTTTGACATCTTTCTAGGGAAGGGTCCGGCAGCCCGGAGCTTACGGTTGAATTTGCCTCATTTCACTTTGATTGGAGCCACCACGAGGTTCGCTTTGTTAAGCCCTCCCCTTCGAGATAGATTTGGAGCCACATACCACCTCGATTTCTATGATGTGAGAGCTATCGAAATGATCCTAAAGCGTGCTGCGGCTATTCTTAAGGTGTCGGTGGAGGATGAGGGGTTTGTTGAAATTGCTGAGCGTGCTAGAGGCACCCCCCGGGTGGCTAATCGTCTGCTGAAGCGACTGCGGGATTATGCTCAGGTTATGGCTGATGGTGTGATCACTAAGGAACTGGCTCTAGAGGGGCTTTCAAAACTTGAAGTGGACTCTGTAGGCTTGGATGAGGTGGACCATAGGCTACTCCGTACTATAATTGACAAATTCGACGGTGGTCCTGTAGGGCTGGATACCATCGCTGCCTCTATTAGCGAAGATGCTGATACTATCATGGATGTTTATGAGCCTTACCTCCTCCAGTTGGGCTTCTTGGAACGTACACCCCGCGGCAGGGTAGCTACCAGGCTCGCTTATGAGCATTTGGTCTTGCCTTATAAGAGAGACTCTCAACCCCAAGCAAGCTTATGGGGACAGGAGTGAGCTTGGGCTTCTTTTCTAGTCTCTGGTTATGCCCTGGATTGCAGCCATGCTGGGCTAGCGACAACAAGCAGCGAAATAACTAATACCAGCCAACCCCAAAACCCAATGGCTCTACTGCCGGCTAAAGCTACCGAGACGAAGACTACACTTACTGGGATTAGTAGAGTAGCAATTTTGCACCAGCGTTGCCTTACTCGAGTGAATGTGAAGGTTGCCACGGCCAGGACAAGAAAACTAGTGACTATCCAAGGAACGTTTGGCTGCAGTCGTGTCAGATGTACGTTGGCTTTCAGGAATTCATCTCCTGCGCCTAGAGCTAGCAGCCAAGCGCATGCTACAGGCAGTGGAGCTAGCATTAGCGACACATAAAGCCAGTCGCGGCTTGCGGTTTGTTTTACTATATAAGCGACGGTAAACAAGGCCAAAGGCAGATAGGCAAGTGCTGCCAACCAGGTCCAGCCCTGGGGCAGGTAGATTAATAGAGCACCGGTGACTATTACCGGCAACAGATAATAGCCTAGCCAAGGGAAAAACCATACCGGCTGGTTATGGCACCAGCCATAAATCACTGTACAGGCAATGACTATCACCGTGATTGATGTCCAGAAGATGTTTTGCCAGTAATATGTAGCGAAAAGTAAGGCTACCAACAAATGAGGCAGGGCAGCTAAAAAGGCCTCCTGCCATGTGCCTTGGCTGTGCACTTCGTAAATTTGCTGAGCAATCAGTTGGGGCGAACCAAAGAACTCTACAGCCGCGCTGCTTGCCTCTTCTTCACTAAGTCCGTTTTCCTCTAGCTCTAGGCTTCTATCCTCAAGATGTGTGCGAAGTTCATGAGTCACACTAACCCTAACAGCCGAATCCATTTTGAGGCAAGCTTTGAAGCTGTCTAGATAGTCGCCTAACTTACTTGGCAATGCTTTACCCATACGACATTAAGCTGGTTCTGGTTGCAGAATTGACCTAACCGCAGTAGAAAAATCCCGCCATGCAGCTAGTCTTCTGACTAAGACCTGCTGTCCTTTCTTGGTTATGTAGTAGTATCGTCTTTCTTGTCCATTAGGTAGCATCTGCCATTTGCCATTGATGAGCTTTTCTTTCTCTAGGCGGTGAAGAGCTGGGTACAGAGTGCCTTCTCTAAACTGAAAATAACCGTTGCTTCTTTTCTGTAATTCTTTTACGATTTGGTAACCGTATGTAGGTTGGTTGTTGATTAAGCTAAGAAGCAGACAATCGGTATTTCCTTTGAGTAACTCGCGCTCGTAGCTCATTTCATCATCTAATCCTCCTTTATGGTTAACATAACACGAGGTTCTCCTGCTGTCAATGGCGGTGTTATAATAACTCTCTGATTGCCGGTAGTTGCCTTTAACCAATCAGATGTCTTGTTTACTTTTCACCTTTATGTTATCTTCCAGAGCTAGGAGCTAACGAGTATGGCTGCTTTTGAAGATTTTGTCACTGAGATCAGGAGGACAGAGACTATGCAAGCACTGCTTAAGAGCTTAGAAGAAGAGCCAGCAAAGCTCCTAAGTGCTATTTGCAAGGAATATGAAGCAACTAATAGGGCTGTTCCCGACCATCATCTCCACTTAATGGGGTATTTCGGCGAGGCTATACTGAGAGCGCTCCTATCAGCAAACTTAATTACTAAGGAGACAGGAGATAGATTTTCTCTTTGCAACTTCAGGCCGACGGAAGCGGGGCTCAAGTATTACAAGGCCATGCTCGACGAGAAGAGAACTTAGTGTATAGGCTTATCGACACGCACGCTCATCTGGATGAGCTGGAAAACGTTCATTCGATACTTGAAAAAGCTAAGGAATTAGGCGTTATCGCTATAGTGGCTGTGGGCTCGGACTACCAATCAAATATGAAAACATTGGAAATTTCTCAGAGATATAGCTCTTTTGTTCATCCTGCTTTGGGTTTGCATCCCTGGTGGCTAGCCAATATTGAGTCTTCTCAGGTGGATGAGAACCTGCAATTTATTGAGCAGAATATTGACACAGCGGTTGCCGTCGGCGAGATAGGTTTGGACTATGATAAGAGACTGGTGAAAGTTGCGCCGAAAGAATTGCAGAAAGATGTTTTGAGGTGCCTTCTAGCTTTGGCCAGGAAATATGCTAAACCAGTGGCAATCCATAGCAGATATGCTTGGAAAGATTCATTCCAGTTGGCTAAAGATGCTCGGGTAGATAAGGCAGTTTTTCATTGGTTCACTGGTTTTTCCAGTGTTCTCAGGGACATAATTAGCTCTGGCTATTTCATCTCTGCTACACCGGCCACCGAGTATCATGAAGAACACAGAAGAGCGGTGAGGGAAACGACGCTCAATAGGTTACTTTTGGAAACAGATTGTCCGGTTACTTACGGCAGAGAAGTCAAGTATAAATCTGAACCTGCTGATGTGCTGAGGAGTTTAACAGCCGTAGCTCAACTTAGAGAAGTTGATGAAGCTACAATTGCCGAGTGGACAACGAGGAATGCTATTAGTCTGTTCTCCTTGGACGTAGCAGTTTAGACTGTTGGAGGTCAAGCTGATGATACAATCAATAGTTGATGAAAATAACTTTCGAGAGGTTGTATTGGAATCGAAATTACCAGTCTTGGTAGACTTCTGGGCACAATGGTGTGCCCCGTGTCTAGCCGCTGCTCCTATCATGGAGGAGCTAGCTAAGGAGTACGATGGAAAGGTGAAATTTGCTAAGCTCAACGTGGAAGATAATAGCCTGGTACCTGCTAAATACGGCATTGCTGCCATTCCTACCATGATCATATTTAGGGAAAGCAAGCCTGTTCAACAAATCATCGGCCTCAAACCCAAGAAGGAGCTTAAGAAGATATTAGATGAGCTCCTGGGAAACAAATAATCAGACCTTCAGTAGGATGCGGTTAGGGCGAAGGTGAGAAGAAATTCCGAATGGAGTCAAACTCATCAGGGAGAAGCGCTAGTAACAAGGGGAATTGATCCATCAGAAGTCTAGCCATCACAGAGTTTGAGATAGCTGCCTGTGTCCCCGGCAAATACTTGCTCACAATAGCAAGTACAGCAGCGCATAGCATAGCCCCTATAGCAGCTCCAATGATGAAGCCGAAAAGCCTGTCTGCCCAGCCAAGCATTGCGATATGAACCAGCCGGGCTACGAACCAACCGATTATGTTAGCTATGATAAAAATAGCTATTAGAATGATGGCGTAGGCAGCTATGACTGACCAGGTGCCTCCGCTGGGGAAAAGGAGATTGGCAAATGGTCGATAGCAATGTCCGGCTAAAACTATGCCTCCGATTAGTCCAGCAGCACCGAATGCAGCTTTAATAACTCCTTTCCATAGGCCGAAGAGTGCAAATGGGATAGCAACAGCTAAGATAACTATGTCTAGCCAATTCATGCTAAGTTGTTTCTTTTGCCGCTCGTATTTACTCGCTAGAACTTAGGCAAATCTGGCTTACTCCCCCTCCAGGTTCCTCTTCAATTCATCTCTAATCGTCCTCTTTAGGATTTTGCCAGTAGCAGTTTTTGGCAGCTCTTTGACAAAACCAACAGATTTTGGACACTTAAAATGTGCCAGTCTATCTCTACAATGCTCGATGATCTCCTTTTCTGTTGCTTCGGCACCCTGTTTTAGCACGATGACTGCATGTACTATTTCACCCCATTTCTTATCTGGTTTGCCCACCACTACGCATTCTGAAACAGCTGGATGCTCTCTTATACATCTTTCTACTTCGACTGACGCAATGTTTTCCCCGCCACTGACAATGATGTCCTTTGCTCTATCAACAAGCAACATATATCCGTATTGGTCCAATGTGCACATATCTTCGATGTTAAACCAGCCGTTGTCATCAATTAACTCTTTTGTTTTATCTGGCTTTCTCCAATAACCCCTCATTACCGTATTCGCTCTTACATACAGTGTGCCTACTTGAGTTGCGTCGGACTTCACCGGGGTTCCATCTTTGTCAACAATTTTCACCTCCACGCCAACCATCGGATAGCCTGTTCTGCATCTCAGCAGTCTGAGTTCCTCTTCCGGTAGTTTGTCAAATTCTGGCAGAATATAACGTCCTTTAGCATCTTTGACATGTGCTTGAGATACTACCGGGCAGGTTTCAGTGGCACCATACGAAGTTACAGCTTCAGTTCCAATGACCTCTTCGATGTCCTTGCATAGCCCGACGGACATCGCTGCACCGCCAGCTATTCCCCAGGCAAGGCTGCTCAAATCATGTTTCTCCTCTGGATGAGCACGTACATGGTCGACGACCATACCCCACATTGTTGGCGCCATGAATGACTTGGTCACCCTCTCTTTCTCAACCAGTTCCAACCACCTTTTCGGCTCGAACCTTCTGAACATGATGTGTGTCCCGCCCATTGCAGTCAAGAATTGCGGCGTACCCCATCCATTGGTATGGAATAGCGGCACAGTGTGGAGTATTCGATCACTCTCCTGAATGTGCCATGATGCGATAACCTCCAGGGCATGCAGGTAGATTTCCCTGTATGTATACATCACTCCTTTTAGTACTCCCGTTGTACCGCTTGTGTAGAAGAGCTCTGAAATGTCAGCTTCATCAATATCTCTTAGGTAATCCACTGGTGGAGGAGTTGAAGAGCCTTTATTTAGGAAAGCCTCGTAAGGTGCGGCTTCCACTCCTCCTCCAATCTCTACTGGTTCATCACTGTGTGTAACGATATACTTCTCCACGGGGACCCTTTCGATGAGCTTCTGAACAACAGGGAGAAATTCTTTATCGAATATCAGAACCCTGGCGATGGCGTCGTTCAACATGTACTCGAAATCATCTAGGCCTAAGCGAATATTCATTGCCAGTAGAATCGTCCCAATCTTGGGACATGTCAGATATCCTTCCAGCAGTTCGTGGGTGTTGCCTTCGAGATATGCAATCCGGTCATATTTCTCCATACCTGCATTGAGCAACGCATTTGCAAATCTATTGGTTCGTTGGTCCAGTTCCTTATACGTGCATCTTAAGTCCTCGTCAACCACGGCTTCTTTGTTTGGATATAGCCTCACTGATCGAGCCAAGAACTTGGCGTGATTCATCGGTATAAATGCGTGGCCGAACTCACGCGTATCTCTCAGTTTCTGGCAGTAGCTTCTTGCATCAAACTGGCTACACGCCTCATTGTATCTCTTTGCTGTGTCAATCATACTTCTTTCTCCTTATTTTTAATTCCAACCGTTGAAGTTTTCTTGCTAAGCTTCGCCGCAGTCAAACTTATTACTGCAGTACGGGCACATCCATGAGGGGCATTTTGGAAGCTGGCTTGGCGCCGTCGCTTTTTCCAATAGCTCGATCCGGTGTAATGCTTCAGCCTTGATAGCATTCAGATTTCTAAAACTCACATCGTAGACCATTAGCTTAGCATCCTCTCTGAGGACTTTAGTGTAGTAAAGCAGCAACCTGCCTTGCGAGTAATTTGCTAATGCGCATTCAAATCCCAGGCGGAGGAAGTAGTGAGGAAATGTCCAGACTAGCTGGCTTCTGTCAACCAGGGAGCGAAACTTTGGGTCTCGTAGTATGGTAGGCAGGTTCTGGCGAATTCGAACTAAGTCGTTCAGCGACGCGTATTGGATTGGTATGCTCTGCACTTCACCTGGGACACCATACTGGAGCGACGCACGAAGTGCGTCGATAAAACCTAGCTCATCCATGGAATGAAGATATTCTTCCTTGTCTCGTTGTCTCTCTTCTTCGTCAGGTGCTGATTTCTCCGCTTCGAGACGTCTAAAGTATGCCTTGCGGGGAAAGACCGCGTCATTGATTCGGAATAGCCGGGATGGCTGTGGCTCAGCCAGTTTGGTAAGGAACTGCTGGCAGGTGATGTCATCAATCTGGATTTCTCCAGCTAACTCGGCAATCCTGTATGATAGCGGCACCGATGTAGTTCTGCAGTCGCATACCTCTGAGTAGTCACATTGCCTGCCAAACCAAGCACAGATAGGCAGATTACTGGGATCGTTTGAGATGAGTGCTTGTACCAGGAGGTCTCGTCTGCGCCGCATCTCATCCCGAATTGCTTCTAGATTGGGGAAAGTAACATGGTAAACAATGAGTGGAGCCTGAGACTGCCCCTCACTCTGGCGCTGGTAGACGATGATTTTTCCCTGGCTGACGTTAACCATAGCACAGTACATACCCAGTTGCTCAATATAGGTTGGCCTATGCTGCAGCAAGTCCTCTCTGTCAACCAGGGTTGAAGTTGTCTTAACCTCCACAGGCACGTTTTCATAAATATCAATTTTGCCCACTATGCCCTCGGCTTCCACAAATTGCTCCAGATATTCTTCACTGGAAACCGCCGAGCCAAAAATTTTGTGAAAACCGGTGCCAGCCCACATAAGCTGCTGTTTTTCCAGAGGGGGGACTATTTCGGGATGCTTTCTCTTGAAATAGGCTTGCTTCAGATTAGTCAGGTCGGTTACTGAGA
>CAZJGF010000008.1:14320-25833 GCA_964545665.1 uncultured Dehalococcoidales bacterium | reverse complement strand
CTCTATTCACAGTATAGTTTATCTCAGCATTTGTGGCAAACCTGTCTAGTGGCTTTCGCAAGAGAGCGCTGGCTTCGATATGAACAAGCAAATGCTCTAGCAACTCAGAGCCGTAATGCTTTATACTTCTGAAACAGATGACTGAGAAAAGAATTACCATCATTTCTACCGGCGGGACGATTGCTATGGGCATTGACGCCCAGACAGGTGGCGCAGTTCCTCTGTTAAGCGCAGAGGATTTGCTAGAGAATATGCCTTCCTTAAGCAACATTGCGAGATTAGATATTGTGAATTTCTGTAATAAGCCGGGGCCCCATTTGCTCCTGGGCGACATTCTTGAGCTCAGTAAAGTGATTCATGACCTTTTTGAACAAAACAAGGCAAATGGTGTAGTTATAACTCAAGGTACGGATACTCTGGAGGAGACGGCGTACGCTCTGGATCTGCTAGTCCGGGACGATAACCCGGTTATAGTAACCGGAGCCATGCGAAATGCTTCTCAACTCAGCTCCGATGGTCCTGCAAATCTGTTCAATTCAATCTTGACTGCGGCGACAGATGATTCACAGTCAAGAGGCACAATGGTCGTATTCAATAATGAGATTCATCTTGCCAGGGATGTGACAAAGGCAAGTGCAACGCAGCTTAATGCATTCAGAAGCCCCCTATTTGGGCCAATCGGGATTATTTATGGGAAAAGAGTGCAGTTTGTTAGAGCAAGGGGACTCAGGGAATCAATTCCCGCCAGGAAGATTTCAGCCCAAGTTGAACTCATCAAGTTCACACTAGGCATGAGCAACTTTCTATTAGAAGCAGTAAGAGACTCGCCTGTGGATGGGGTAGTCATCGAGGGAGCTGGCGTAGGTCACGTCTCAAAAACGGTGGCTGAGGGGATAAGAGACCTGGTCAATGTAGGGAAGCCAGTGGTCTTCACAACCCGATGCTATGAAGGCCTTGTTCTGGAGGACAGCTATGCCTTTATAGGAAGCGAGAAGAACCTGCGGGAGTTGGGAGCTATTGTAGCTCCGGGGCTTAATGGGCCAAAGGCAAGAATAAAATTGACCCTTGCCTTGAGTCATACCAGAGATTTGAGCAGGATTCGGAATATGTTTAATGCGCCAATAGCATATGGCCAGGTTTAGCCGGGCAACTCTCAATCCTCTTACCTTCCACCAACACGGCTACAATATCATAGTGATACTGCAGCTCATTCATGACGGTGGTACCAGTCAGGTATATGTCCCGCATTTTCAAAATCTGTGAACCGGTTTATTGGAGCGGTGGCAATTCTGCCATCCGCTCCAGTGAAGCGGATTTTGGGCTCTCCATCCCTATCAACAAAGATGTCTAGTATTTCTACCTCTTCTTCCTCCCGGTTGTCTCCATGAAAAATAGCTTTCATTCGACTTCCCGCTCACCTATGTCCACCGTCTGACATACCTTAACGGCAGAGATTGAAACGCGGCTTCATCGTTATACCAAATCAAACCCGATATTTGCCGCTCTAAGATTTAATTCCCTAAATCTTTCTGGCATGTTTTCTTCTATGGCGGAGATGAAAGCATCCCTGGTAACCACCCTGCTTATTTCTATCGCTGCACCTAGCGCGACTATGTTAGCAACCACATTAGAATTAAGCCTTTTTGCTGCTACCTCGGTAGCCGGAATTCCTATATGCTCCAAAGTGCTACCTGCCGCTGGGGATACCAACTGCTTATCATGGATAACCACCCCTCTGTCACGTTTAACCTTACCAACATATTTGTTATACGCAGCCTGGTACATAGCAATCAGAAAGTCTGCTTCAAGCACATATGGGAAGATTATTGGTTCGTCAGATATTACAACTTCGGCTTCACATTCCCCGCCTCGAGCTGCTGCTCCATAAGAATTCGTACCACTAACCCATTTCCCATCGTTGAAAGCAGCGTAGCCGAGTATTGTTCCCGCCAGCACAATACCCTGCCCTCCAAAACCACACAGCATGATCTGCTTAACCTGTCCCATTGGAAAACTCCCCGGTTACTATTTTCCCTTCCAGTTCTGCTGGTGATAAGTCCTCAGCATCCTCTTTAGTGATAGACACGCGCTCAACAAATTCAAACGTCTCCCTGGGCGTATCAAGTCGGTTTTGCCTGCCAAACTGGGTTGGACAGGGCGATACAACTTCAATAAAAGAAAACCCGTCAATTTGTAATGCTTTCTTGATGCTGTTTACCAGTACAGAGCCCTGAGTGACTAAGTATCTGGCTACGTAGACGGCACCGGCTGCACTCACAAGCTTACACAGGTCAAGTGGACGATATGGACTCCCTCCATGTGTAGTCTGTGTAACGGCGCCTTTCGGCGTGGTAGAACAAACCTGGCCACCGGTCTGCCCGTAATTCATATTGTTAGCACATATGACTGTAAGGTCTATATTTCTACGAGCGGCATGAATAAGATGGTTCCCTCCGATATCTACCAAATCTCCGTCTCCACTTATAACCATCGTTCTTAGCTTTGGATTGAACATCTTAGCGCCGGTAGCAAAGGCAATAGCCCTGCCATGTAAAGTATGAAGAGTGTCAGCATTAAAGTGAGGACTCGGTATCCAGCCAGCGCAACCTATACCTGATACAAATAGCATGTCATCAATGTTTATTTCAAGTTCATCAATTGCCCTTAAGATAAGCCTCAGCAAGGTCCTATGGCCACAGCCAGGGCAAAAGGGCAGAGTCACTCCTGGTCGTAAATATTGTTTCAAGTCTCTAGCCATTATAGGAATCTACCCAGTTGTTCTACAATCGCGTTCGGATGTATGACCTCTCCGTTCATTTGATTATATGATATTACATCACCAGAGACATGTTTCATTACCTCGCCCAGAACCTGTCCCATATTCATTTCGGGAACAAGTATCTTCTTGACTCTCGACCCCACCTCTCCTACTATCGCATCAGCAAAGGGCCACAAAGTCCTTAGCCTCAACATTCCGACTTTCCTGCTCTCTTCTCGCAATCTCTCAATGGCAAATAGCGCACTTCTTGCCGTGAATCCATAACAAATAACTGCTACGTCTGCATCTTTCAGGTAATAATCCTCATATTCAATTATTTCGGCTCTATGATTCATTATTTTGTGGTACAGTCTTCTGGTTAGCTTCTCTTCAGTCGCAGAGTCAGCAGTTTTCCTAATGCCATAAGCATCATGTGTAGAGCCGGTCACCAGTAACTTCTCGCCTTCCCCAAAGGCAGGCATCGGCGGAATCCCATCATCCGCTTCTGTGCCAAAGGGAGCTGCTCCTGGTTTCTTTACACGGTCAAATAACTCTATTTCCTCTGGTATATTCATCCTCTCCCGCAGATGAGCAGTAGCCTCTTCGGCCATAACAAGAACTGGAACTCTATATTGCTCAGCGAGATTAAAGGCATTGATGGTCTGGTCATACAGTTCTTGCACAGACCAAGGAGAAAGGGCAACAATCGGCATGCCTCCGTGGGTACCCCACCTGGCCTGCATTATATCCCCACCTCCCACCCTGGTAGCCTGGCCCGTGCTTGGGCCTGCCCTTTGGGCATTGACAATTACAATCGGTGTTTCCGTCATGACAGCATGGCCGATTCCCTCCTGCATTAAGCTAAATCCGGGGCCTGACGTGACAGTCATGGCTTTGGCTCCAGCCCATGAAGCACCTATACAGGAACAAATGGATGCGATTTCATCCTCCATTTGCATGAATACGGCTCCTACCTCTCCAAATCTAACGGAAATCCTCTCCAAGGTTTCAGTAGTCGGGGTAATCGGATAACCAGCGTAGTAGCCACACCTTGCTGCAATAGCGCCCTCAGCTATCGCCTCATCACCTGAAAAGTAATAATCCCCAGCAGGCAGTACACTCCTCACCTTTTTCCACGCCATGAAATAACCTCCGAATTAGTACTCAGCCCGATCTTCATGTTAACAGCATCCCGGGCCACTCTATATGTTCCCTAAGGGTTTCACCATTAACAACGCTCTCTTACCCCAACCTCAATACCTTCTGTAACAAGCGTAATGCCTGAAAAGTATACCAGAAACAGTCTAGTTATGATGAGCCAGGGCTGCTGGTCATTTCCACTAGCATGGACTTCGTGTATACCCAGAAGTCCATCTGCCCTGGCACCGGGTTCATTTTGAGCCTTATCAGCGCTGTCCCACCGCTATCAAACAGATGATATATGAACAAGTACTCACATTTATGTATTCCCTCATCAAAATGTTAAAATGGATGTTCCAGAAGTATCTCGCAAGTGGGCTCTATAGTCTCAGACCAACGAGAAATCCTTTTGAAACAAGGCTACTCTTCCGATTAAGTCAGGATTCACAAGGGAGGAAATCATTATGTGGATTCAGCAACCCGGAAAAATCACCGACAGGATAGATTTTCTGGGAACACGCGACCTGTGCCTATATCTGCTTAAGGGAGAAGAGGCTATGATTATCGGGGGCGGAATGAGCTATATAGGTCCGTCGCTGGAAAAGCAGTTTTCAGCGATGGATTTCGACCTCAATAGAATCAAGTATCTGGTCATCCCCCACTCTCACTTCGACCATTGTGGGGCCGTGCCCTACTTGAAGAGAAGATTTCCTCGTGCGGAGATAGTCGCTTCAGCATATTCCAAAGAGGTATTCTCCAAGGAAAAGGCAGTGAATTTCATTGCCAATGCTAATAAAGAGATGGTTGAGAAATCAGGCCTCCAGGACGAGTATGAAAAACTCAATTTGCAATTTGATGGCATATCGGTAGATCGAGTTGTAGGTGAAAACGACGCTATAGACCTTGGCGACGGGATTCAAGCCCATTTCATAGAGGTACCTGGGCATAGTAAATGCTGTATTGCAACATACATCTCTCGGTTGAAAGCCATATTCCCTTCCGATGCTGCACCGTGGCCTACAGAAGATGAAAGCGGCCTCTCTTACCCTTCAGCCCAATATGGCTTTCCTTTATACGTGCAATCGCTAAAGAAGCTAACAAGTTACGATGTACAAATATGTGCTTTTGACCACAATGGTGTTATTGTTGGTGATCAAGCCACACGTATTTTGCAGCGGGGACTGGAACACACAGAGAAGGTAAAGAGCTACATTATCGAACAGTATCAAGCCATAGGTAACTTAAACAAAACTGCACAGAGAGTTGCTTCCGAGGTGCTGCAAAACAACAGATATGACTACATAAGCCCCGAACTTATGGTCGCTATTACCAAAACGATGATCAGCAGTATATTAGGCTAGCTTACTTGCTACATAAGACCACTTAATACCTTCGATACCCTCCCCCACCATAGGGCCGCCTTCCACCACCATAGCCGCCTCCGCCGCCTTCAGCACGAGGGCGCGCCTTGCTGACAGCAATCACCTGGTCTTTCAATTGTGTCGCATCCAGACCGCTAATCGCTGCCTGAGCCTCGGCATCTACGGGCATATCAACAAATCCAAATCCCCTGGGTTGGCCGGTATATCTATCTGTGATGACGCGTACCGATGTCACTTCTCCAAAGGACTCAAATGCCTGACGCAACTCCTCCTCAGTAACCTCACGTGACAGACTACCCACATATATGTTCATAATATTAACTCCCTTCCCATTTTGCAGTTCTCACCCTTCATGCAGCCAAACTCATCAAAGTACATCGAATTCCGCCGGTTCTGAAACTCTAGGCGCTGAGTTTGGTTCCAGTCCCTTTGAATCCAGCGACAACCAGACTATCACCGGCTGCCCAATTTAGTTTTGTTGTAGCACTCACTACAATAGACTGGTCTGCCTTCTCGAGGTTCGAAGGGTACTTCACATTCCTTACCACACTCAGCACACACTGCAGGATACATCTGGCGCCTCTCTCTATAACCACCAAAGCTGCTGCGCTGGGCTCTTCTCGCTTCACGGCAAGCAGGGCAGCGCTTGGGCTCGTTAGTATATCCCTTGGCAGCAAAGAACTCCTGCTCTTCAGCAGTGAAGGTAAATGTGGCACCACAATCAGAACACTGGAGAGTCTTATCTGTAAACCCCATTGGATGACCTCCTTTTCTAATAATACTTACCTAGAGTTTCGGTCATCCAACGTCTGTAAATAAACCCAAAAGAGCTTCCACAAGCGCGTGGCAACCTACACTTCTAACCGACCAACACAAGTATAGCAAAAGGTGAGGGGAATTGCAATGACCGGAAGCCGCTGGCCAATCACTTTTCTGTTAAAGCGCTACTAATGATAAGATTACTAATAGGTTAACGAGAGACAGCACTAGGTATGTACCAAGAAAAACTAAAGTCGAAGTTCCTGGGATGCTTGGTAGGGGCAGCCGTAGGCGATGGGCTTGGTAGTTGGAGGGAGGGAAGGAGAAGGGCTAACAGGAAGGAGATCGAGCTCTTAGCTGAAAACCTGGAGCAGCTAACCTACACCGACGACACTCATATGACAATCGGAGTCGCAGAGTCTTTAATAGAGAACAAAGGCTTTGATGGAGAACGCATGGTCAAAACTTTCATAAGAAACTATGAGGCCGAACCTTGGCGTGGCTACGGACCGGGACCTCCTAGGATTTTCAGGATGATAGAGCGCGGCGAGCCATGGCATACTGCCGCAAACAAACTTTATGAAGGTGGTTCCTTCGGAAACGGCTCAGCCATGAGAGTAGCACCAATAGGGTTACTATACTCTAATAGTACAGAAAACCTGAGAGAGATTGCTTACAAATCAAGCATTATCACTCATTCTCACGAATTAGGCAAGGAAGGAGCAGCCCTCCAAGCTTATGCCGTAGCCCTTGCTCTCAATACACCATCAGACGAAGAAATTGAGCGGGAAGTCTTCCTGCTAAAGCTCCAGAATCTCGTCCAAAACCAGTTATATAAGGAAAAGATAGCCAGCATAAAAGAGCTGCTGCGTAGGCAGGATAGAGCAAGGGTGGTCAATGTGCTAGGAAATGGCATAGAGGCACCAAGGTCAGTGCCAACCGCTATCTATTGCTTCTTAAGGCGACCGAGGTGTTATGGAGATTGCGTCCTCCACGCCATAAGTCTGGGTGACGATACCGATACTATAGCTAGTATGGCTGGAGCCATCTCAGGCGCATATCTTGGCATAGAGGCCATTCCACGAGAGTGGAGGGCAAAACTTGAAAGCAGGGCTTACATTGAAGCCCTGGCAGAAAAACTGTGGCAACTTGCAATATAAAGCTTATTCCAGCGAAGCATCAAGGGCAAGAAGGTCAGGCTATGTATGTATATGGAACTCGATTACATCGCCATCTTTGAGCACGTGTGTCTTGCTCACCTTTTGTCCATCGTATTTTCCAGAGCCCCAAATCACGGCATATTTTAATTCGTGCTTAAAGTCTTTATGGATAGATTCAGCAGCATCCTGCACAGTGCTGCCCCGCCTCAAGATCACAGGCTCGGTTAAGTCAGCCTTAGCTCCTGGGGCTTTGGTATAAACCCGGAAGATATCCAGAGCCTCGTAAACTGCTTTCCTTAATTCCTCTAAGCCATTTCCTTCCTTAGCCGAGATCGAGACCAAAGGGAATAGCGTACCATATTGCTCACTTAGTTTCTTCCAGTTACCGTTCGAGTTCGCTAAATCGTTTTTGTTACCAACAATCAACATCTTTTTTTGATATCTTTCCGGGACTGCTTCCTTAGCACCATCTAACGAAGGCTCTATCCTTGCCTCTGCCAATGCTTGAAGACTGGCCTCTACCTGGTTCATTGGCTCTATGCCCAGATCTACCACAATGGCAATGAGGTCAGTACCTCTAAGCGTGTTGGCTAGCAGTATCCGCACATTTCTGTGTCTTATGGGCGGTGTGTCTACCAGTTGAATCTGGATATCCTCAAACTTCATCATTCCCGGGGTAAGAGTCTGGGTAGTAAAAGGATATGCAGCTATCTCAGGAGAGGCATCGCTAACTGCGGCTAATAGCTGTGATTTTCCCACGTTAGCTAATCCGACTAAGACTACTTGACCAGCGCCTTCTCTCCGGATTTGAAAGCCCGCCCTTCTAGCCGTGGCATACTTCTTTTCCGCTTCCTGCGATAGTCTGGCAATCTTCCGTCGCAACGCAGCATGAAGCTTGTCAGTGCCCTTATGCCTGGGCATGATAGCCAGCATGCTTTGCAAAGCCTCGATTTTTTCTTCTGGGTCTTTAGCTACCCTGTAGCGCTTCTCAGCTTCAAAATATTGCGGCGGCAGATTTGCTGGCATACTATTTGACTTTGATTTGGATTACTATGTCTCCGGGACGCCCGTCTGTTGCCTGACAAGCATTTCGCAACCTCACTAGGCTACCTGTGTTTACCCCAGATGGGATTCTTACCTCTAATCGCTTACCCCGCCTAGTTAGTCGCTTTCTTGTACCAGTTCGAGCTTCATCTGGCGTAATTGAAAGCTCGTATCGCACATCTTGAGCCCGTTGAGCCCTACCAAATAGCTCATCCAGATTAATCCTCCCACCAGGACCAGTTTCGAACCTCACTCCCCTTGGACCACGAGATCCTCTACTAAATCTCTTAAAAGAAAAACCCCTACCTCCTAAGGAATCAGCAAATATGTCATCGAGGAAATCGAAGCCAAGACCAGATCCACCAAAGTCCTTCATTAAATCTTCAAAAGTACTTCTGGTGGAAGGACTGCCGAAGATATCACCCACATTGCCTACCATGCCAAATTGGTCATATTGCCTTCTCTTCTCCAGATCGCCAAGAATTCCATAGGCTTCATTTATTTCCTTGAACTTCTCATTAGCCCATTTTTCCTTCCCGCGATTACGGTCTGGGTGATACTTCATAGCCAGCTTTCTATAAGCCTTCTTAATCTCATCCTCGCTGGCATTCCTGGGTACCCCTAAGACCTGATAATAATCCTTAGCCATTTCTTGCTATTTTAACACCACGGCTTAACTACTAAAATCTTATTGCTATCTGCTTCTTTTAGCAAGCAAAGCTTGTTATAATGGTCTGCCGACACATGACTGTTGATATCACTATTTATGGTGGTGCTGGAGTAATAGGTGGAAACAAGATCTTACTCGCAGCAGATAACACTGCAATATCCTTAGATTTCGGCATCGACTATAACCTCTGGTCTCAATATTTTGAGGAATACCTAAAACCTCGCACCTCTAGAGGCTTGGCAGACCTGTTCGAAATGGGACTTCTGCCTCCATTGAAGGGCATCTATAGAAGTGAGCTAGAACCATCGTGGGAAGATGTCTGGTCAAGAGTGCGCTCGGAGGTTAAAGATGTGCATATAGATGCTGTGCTCCTCTCCCATGCTCACTTGGACCATAGCGGCCACATTTCCTTTCTTGCCCCCCACATCCCCATCGTATGCAGCCCTGCTACGGCATTTCTCGCCAAGGCAATCCAGGACTCAAGCCGGGGAGATTTTGAAAAGGAGGTGAGCTATGCCATGCCCCGCCAGGAAGAAGGACGTTTGCTGGCACAACCTGATTGGAAGAAATACGCCTCAATACAAAGGCAGTTCTGTTTCACCGATTCGATTTCTCTGACTCCAGAGGCGCGAAGTTTTTGGCAAACCCCAACTGGAGCGAGACAGATGAGCTGCGACTGGCCTACCACTATTAACAAAGTGGGCAACCTAAATATAAGATGCTTTCCTGTTGACCACTCCATCCATGGAGCAACGGCTTTCGCTGTTGAGACTAGCCAGGGCTGGGTGGTTTACACTGGAGACTTGCGCATGCATGGCAAGATGGGCCACAAGACAAGACAGTTTGCCAATGAGGCAGCAAAGCTTCGCCCTTCGGTACTCTTATGCGAGGGCACCAATATCGATCACGAAGATGATTCTATAACAGAGGAAGATGTAATGCAGAACGCCTTTCGGATAGTCAAAGAGGCCAACGGCAAGCTAGTGATTGCTGACTTTGGTCCCAGAAACCTGGAGAGGTTGCTGACATTTAGAGCAATTGCCAGCAAATGCCAGCGAAAACTAGCTATCATCCTGAAAGATGCTTACCTCTTGCAGTCTCTACATCTTGTAATGCCTGAGATACCTGACCCTATCGAAGACGATACACTAACTATATATGAAGAGATCAAATCCTGGCTCAGTTGGGAAAGAGATTTACTCGCTCGCTATAAGAAACAGGGAAAGACAGTTCAACCCGAGGATATACGGCGTGATGAAGGAGGTTACATTCTTTGTCTAAGTTTCTGGGACGTTAATGAGCTGATCGATATTAAGCCAAGCAAAGGAGGGATATACATTTATTCATCCAGCGAAGCCTTCAGCGAAGAACAAAGGTTTGACGTCAAAAGGCTGCGACAGTGGATTGAGCACTTTGACTTTATACCAATTGGCGTCCCCAATACAGAAACAGGCAAGGTGGCTGAAGAAGAGCAAGGTTTTCATAGCTCCGGGCATGCCTCGGCCTCCGAATTATTGGAGATCATTGAAACCATCGGCGCCAAACTCATTATTCCTATTCACACCGAGTATCCTGAGCTTTTCCCAACCAAAGTAGGCACTGGAGCACCAGTCCATATCCCCAAGATTGGACAGCCGATTAGAATATAGCCAAAAAGGAGAGTGTAATGACAAATTTGTCTCCCCTCGACGGGACTAAGCTTGCTGCAAAAGGAATATATAATTACATAACTAAACGACCGTTAATAGTCTCTTTCGAGGTGACGCTTTCCTGCAATTGTAACTGCCGGCACTGCGACCTTGGCGGCCGGATAAAAGACGAAAAGCAGCTTAAACCCGATGATTATGGAAGGTTAACTGGACTGCTGAGGCCTCCAGTGGCGCAGCTCTCTGGGGGCGAACCACTTCTGCGTAAAGACATAGTAGACGTAGTCAAGGCCATCAAGGGGGCCAATAGAGCACCCTACTTGATACTTGTCACTAACGGGGCGCTGCTAAATGAGGGCAACTATATACAGTTGCATGAAGCCGGAGTGAACCAGCTTTCAGTATCGCTTGATTTCCCTGATGAACGGCACGATGGGTTTCGACGACACCGCGGCTTATACAGACATCTAGATGAGACAATTCCCAAACTGGCCCAGTTTGGCTATGGAGACATCATCATGAATACTGCTATCACTAGAGCTAATCTAGGAGAAGTACTTTCCCTGGCCGAAAAAGCCAAGGACTGGAACGTATCCATATCGTATAGCGCATATACGCCATTGCGGACCAACGACAATAGCTACGCCATCAATACTCCAGAGGATTTGGCAATATTGCACAAGACTATTTATGAGCTCATAGAATTGGCAAAGCGGACAAATCACATAACCAACTCTAAAGCTGTATTCTTAGATACCATCAAGTTTTTTGAACAGGGCTACGTGCCAAACTGCAAAGCTGGTATAAGATTCTTCGTTGTGATGCCTGACGGAGCATTCGTTCCATGTTCGTTACATCGCAACAAATACTCCACTCAAAAAGAAATGATACAGAACTTTTCACGAACTAACCAATGCGGCGGCTGTTATGTGGCTATAAGGTCTTATAGCGATC
>CAZJGF010000008.1:6691-14220 GCA_964545665.1 uncultured Dehalococcoidales bacterium | reverse complement strand
TCACGAACTAACCAATGCGGCGGCTGTTATGTGGCTATAAGGTCTTATAGCGATCGGTCGCTTTGGGCACTGCTAAAAGATGCCCCGACACTTGCTAAGCATGTTTTCGCTCGACGTGCAACAAACACATAGGAAAGGAGTGACTCACCCTGCAACCCTGAGTCACCATAATTGAGGCAAGAAGCCAAATAGTCCATATCCCAAGTAAGCCTCAGTGAGACACCTGAGCAGCCGGCCAGCAAAACAGGCAAGAACAAACTTCCATAGAGGAAACCTGGCTGAGCCAGCAACAATCCCGATAAGATCAAAAATAAGTATTGGTAGAAGGGCGAAAAGGAAGATGGCAAAACTGCCATACTTCTTCATCCAGTATTCAGCCTGCTCATGTTTTTCTAAATATCCCCCGGGAATTATCTTCCTGCCGAGATAGCCAACCAAGTAGCTGGTTGGTTCCCCTATGGTCGCACCTACCGTAGCTACCATCCCCACCAGTAATGGATTTAAGCTGGCTCCTGCCGCAATATTAACCGCCTCCCCTGGAATAGGAAAAAGAATAGTGGCACAGCAAACAAGGTTTATTAACAGGACTCCAGAGTAGCCGTAAGCTAGAAAGCTCTCCAAATCCAGACGAGAACGAGCAAGAAGGAAAAGCACCGTGGACAAAGCGAGGATGAAGACGAAAACTGATATCTGGAAAGACTTGCGGCTTACAACCTTATCTCTGAAGAGCTGGATTTTTGAGGCAAGAGCCATTTCATCCAAGAGTATAGCATAGCTTTAGACAGCTCGTTATTTTGATAGAAGTCTCAGTATTAGCTAAGCTGAATTTGGCCTGATAAAATGGAGGGCGGGATGAGCTGTAGATGTTTCATTGAGGAATCCAAGACCGGACTCTCCTGGGAAGGAATCGTCAACGGCATTCACACAAGTATTAGAGTTGAATGTCCGGCACAAGATTGCATCTACGAAGCTTGGCAAGACCCAGTTGGTCTCTGCCACCAGCATTTCTGGTGGCCAGTCCTCTCTCAGAAAGAGCCGACAAAATGCATCGCAATAAGGAGGATGGAGTGAAAGTCACAGTTATCTACGACAATGAAGTGAAGAAGGAGGGGTTAGGAGCAGGTTGGGGATTTTCCGCCCTCGTAGAGAGCGGGAAGATACCACCCCTCTTGTTCGACACCGGAGCCGACAGTCCGACATTATTACGCAACATGAGTAAATTAGACATCCACCCGGAGAATATAGGGATAATCGTAATCTCACACGCTCATTATGATCATACTGGAGGGCTTTCCGAAATTCTCAACCGGAATAAGACTGCCGAGCTTTACCTCCCAAGCTCGTTTAGGAGCGCATTTCCAGGTAGAAAGGTAACCCTCGTTGGCAAAGATTCCGTTCAAATTTGTGAAAACGTCTTTTCTACCGGCGAACTTGAAGGCATAGAACAGTCTTTGGCGCTCAGGACAGAAAAGGGGATATTTGTGGTGACCGGATGTGCCCATCCCAGGATGAGAGACATACTAGAGGCTGCTTCAAAGTTGGGCAACGTCTACGGAATTGCTGGCGGATTCCACGGATTTCATGACTTTAAGGCTTTCGAGGGCTTATCCCTAATTTTCCCCTGTCACTGCACCCAGTATAAGAAGGAGATATTAGATTCATTCCGGGGTAAAGCTTCAGAATGTGGAGCCGGATTGGTGATTGAACCATAACTTACGAGCCCCCATAATCTCTTTCCCCGAATATCTTGGTCCCTATCCTGATTACGTTTGCCCCTTCCTCCACAGCGATTCTGTAAGAATTTGTCATCCCCATGGAAAGATATCTCATCTCCACATTAGGCAAATCAAGTTGCTTGATCCTTTCGAATATCGTTCTTGTCACCACAAAATAAGGCCTCGAATCTTCAGTGTTCCCAAACCTAGGCCCCATAGTCATCAGTCCCATTATTTTCACATTTTTGAGAGCCGAGACTTCCCTTATTAACTCTTCAGCATCCTCGGGCAGCACTCCCGATTTTTGCTTTTCCCTGCCGCTGTTTATCTCAATCAGTATTGGCATCATTTTGCCAATTTGGGCACATCTCTTATCAATTTCCCTCGCTATTTCCCAAGAATCAACGGTCTCTATCATGTCAAATACTTCTACCATCTTTCTTCTTACGTTGTGCTTCTGAAGCGTTCCAATGAAATGCCATTTTGCTTTCTTTCCCACTATTTCATATGCTCTCTTCGCTTCTTGAACATAGTTTTCCCCTATGATTTCCACCCCAGCCCCAACCACCTCCAAAATCTCCTCTGGTGTTCTCGTCTTTGCCGCTGCTACCAGCTCAACACCATCTGGCAGCTCAGCCAATATCTCTTGAACATTGTGCTTGATCACTAGTACCCTCCACTCAAATCACCCATCAAGTATAGCACCCTCCACCCTATCCATGGTATGTGGAATTAGAGACTTTCCACCAAGACAGAAGGAGAGCTGAAGTGCTAAACTGCCAACAAGCCCGAAAGACAGGAGGTACACAGAAATGCAAAGCAAAGAGAAGGACAACTTGATTTTTGTCAGGTTGTTCACGGGTGATCTCCATCAAGATTTAGAGGAGGTATGCCGAAAACACGGGATCGAGACAGCAGTAATCTTGTGTGGCATGGGTCAGCTAAAGAACTTCCGACTAGGTTACTTCAGTAAAGATGAAGGAGACTATACACGTCACGAATTTGCCAAGCCCTACGGGTTGATTTCCTTGACAGGCCACATCTCAAATCAAGAAGGAAAATACGATCTCCACATGCACGCCGCTTTGGGAGGCGAAGATAAAAGTGTTATAGGAGGCCATTTAATTAAGGCCGAGGTTGAAATGTTAATCGAAGTGGTCTTGCTTAAAACGGACATAAGAATTACGAGAAGATTCGACGAGACCATAGGCGCTGTAGCAATGTCCCTAGAGTGAACTGCCAGGGGCTCAAATCTTAAACCCAATGCTTAGAAACAAGTTGATCTTCCTTGCAGCTAGCTGAGCTAGGGTTCCAGAGCAGTCGCTCTGGTAATTCATGGGCTTCCTTATTCCATAGGGTCGCTCGATTCCTTGTCCGCCAGAGGGTAGGCATTTTGGCCCACCCTTAGCGGAGACTCTGTCCTTTTCTCAGTTCAACAAGCTCATCAATCATTTTCAAACCGGAACCGGTTAACGGCAATAAAACTCTATTACCAGGCTTAACCAAACCCATCTCCATAGATTTCCTCAAAGCCGCGTAGGCTGCGGCACTGGTAGGCTCAACGATGAACCCAAACCTTCTCAATTCTGTTAAAGAAAGTCCTATCTCCTCATCATCAACAATAACGCAATGCCCCCCCGTGCTCTTTATAGCCTTCACTATTTGCCCTCTCCTTGGGGGTTCCAATATAGCGATGCCCTCAGCAAGTTTCGATTGGCCTACACAGTCCTTCCAGACACCAAGGTCCTCGCATACTCGAGCATAGCCACAAGCTTGAACCGCAACCATCTTCGGCATTTTTCTTAAAGCCCCGAGGCTCCTGAGTTCTTCGTATCCCTTATACAAACCAAGTAGAAGCGTTCCACTCCCGACAGGGGCCACTACAAAATCAACGTCAACAATCTGCTCCTGAGCCTCATAAGCCATAGTCTTCACACCTTCGATGAAATAAGGGTTCCACCAGTGACCAACATAAACTGATTCTCCTTCAGCTTCCAGAGCTGCCTTGTTAACCTGCATCCTATCGCCATCAATCTCATGAACATCCGCTTCTAGAAGCCTGAGTAACTGCTTCTTTCCTTCGGGAGCATTGCTTGGAACGAATACATGGACATCAACACCACCAGAAGCCAAACCCATTAGCGCGAAACCAATGCCGGAGTTACCCGAGGAATCCACAAGCACACTTTTGGCTCCCAGTTCTCTAGCTTTTGCCACGCTAACATAAGCTCCCCTATCCTTGAAAGAGCCTCCCATACTCAGATACTCGAGCTTGAAATTAACCTCTACTCCGGCTATGACCCTAGAGGCTATCGGCGTCCACCCCACATGCATAAAAGGGAGATCTTGTACCGGAAGAAATTGAGCATATCTCCTGATGCCCTGCTGTTTAACGTCCACTAACTCCTGAAACCTCTTTTCTTCAAAGTCAAAGAAAAGATCGAGTGCTCCACCGCAGTCATCTTGCCAATACCACTTGTCCTTCGGCAATGTTTTGCCACATTTCTGGCACACTATTCTGTAAGGCATCATCTGCTCACCTCGCAGATGCCTATTATAAGTATTGGTGCTACTTACCACAATTCCAGAACAAGAAGACTTTGCTGTATTGATAACTTCTTAAAAACATGACACAATTAGCGATATTTGGATTAAAGCTGGTGAGGCCCCTGGTGTGAGCACGGAAACAATGAATCCTTTTGAAATGGCAGTGAGTCAAATCGACGCCGTCTGTGACCGGCTGAATGTTGAAGATGTGTATCGTTTACGGCTGGAAAGGTGCGAGCGCGAGCTAATAGTCAATTTCCCGGTAAAAATGGATGATGGGACGGTAAAACTGTTCACTGGTTTCAGGATTCAGCATAACGATACCCGCGGACCAACCAAAGGCGGAATCCGTTACCACCCGGATGTTACTCTCGATGAAACGAGGGCTTTGGCAGTCTGGATGACACTGAAGGCCGCAGTGGCCAATATACCCTATGGCGGTGCCAAGGGAGCTGTTATTTGCAATCCAAAGCTGATGTCCCAAACTGAGTTGGAGAGATTGACCCGGCGTTACGCCGCGGAGATCTCAATCTTGATAGGCCCTGAAAGCGATATCCCGGCTCCTGATGTGGGCACAAACCCTCAAATCATGGCATGGATTATGGATACGTACAGCATGACGAAGGGCTATTCTATTCCAGCAGTAGTCACAGGCAAGCCTATCGAAATAGGCGGTAGTAAGGGAAGATTTGAGGCTACCGGCCGTGGTTGCATGATCAGTGCTAATCTAGCAGCCAAGCAAAAGGGCATAAGCCTCGAGGGAGCCACAGTAGCAGTTCAGGGTTTTGGCAATGTGGGCAGCACAGCAGCCAAGGTGCTGGCCACCAAAGGGTGCCGAGTCATAGCAGTAAGCGATTCCAAAGGCGGGGTTTACAACCCGAAAGGCCTGGACATACAAGGCTTGCTCGATTACAAAAAGCAAACAGGTTCGGTAGTCGCTTTCAATGATGCGGAAACTGTGACCAATGCCGAGCTATTAGCGCTACCATGTGACATCCTGATACCGGCAGCCATAGAATGTCAGATAACTGCCTCCAATGCAGCACAAGTAAAGGCGAGGATTCTGGTGGAGGGCGCTAACGGGCCAACTACCCCTGAAGCAGACGAGATTCTCTACCATAACGGAGTGCTCGTTATCCCAGACGTATTAGCCAACACTGGGGGAGTAATCGTATCGTACTTTGAGTGGGTGCAGAACATAGAATCTTTCTTCTGGGATGAGGAAGAAATAAACAGTAAGCTAGAGAAAATAATGACTAATGCGTTTGCAGAAGTGCTGGACATTAGCAAGGCTGAGAAAACAGACATGAGAAACGCTGCCCATATTTTGGCAATAAGGCGACTAGTATCTGCAATGTCCATTAGGGGAATATACCCCTAGCCACACTAAATACAACCTTCAAGAAAGAGGACTGAGATGAAACAAATGGGGCTATCCTTGACTTCTATGTGAGCAACAGAAAACCGGTAAAAGGGTATACCGAAGATACTTAGGGCAATCAGCTTAGAATAGAAATATAAGGAGATGAAGAATGTCTTTAAGTAAGCCAAATGCAAGTCCCGCCACTGCCACTAGAAACAGGGTAACGCCTTCACCGAGCTCGGGATTATGTGTAGTCTGTGAAGATGGCTGTCCCGGACTTTGTGAGATAGGGAGATCAGCCCTTAGGGGACGGGAGATGCTCTACCCCCAGCCCTTTGGCAAAGTTATTGCTGGAGCAGAGAAAGACTATCCTGTCGATTTCTCTCACTTCAATATCCAGGGAAGCTGTGTTGGGGCAGTTGGTGTTGAACCGGATTCAGATAAGGCTCTTTTCCCAGCAGTTGACATCTCCACCGAGATAGGAGCTAATGAACACAGGATAAAGATGAAAGTCCCCTTCTTCACTGGTGCTCTGGGCTCCACCGAAATAGCCAGGGTGAACTGGGAGGGTGCTGCTATCGGAATTGCCATCTGCGGAGCCACGATTGTCTGCGGGGAAAATGTCGGTGGCATGGATCACAATGCAGAATTTAGGAATGGAAAGATTGTAAAATCTCCTGAGCTGGAAAGAAGAGTACAGGTATATAAGGACTGGTATGAAGGCTATGGGATGATGCTGGTTCAGGCGAATGTGGAGGATGCTCGACTTGGCGTGCCTGAATATGCCATAGAGAAACTTGGAGTTGAGGGCATTGAAATAAAGTGGGGGCAAGGTGCTAAATCCATCGGTGGGGAAGTCAAGTTGCCCACTCTAGAAAGGGCACTCGAACTTAAACGAAGAGAATATATCGTTATTCCCGACCCTGAAGATCCTGTGACTCAAGAAGCTTGCAAAGCCGGGGGAGTACGAGAATTTGAACGCCACTCCCGGCTGGGGATGGTAGACGAAGAGGTATTCTTGGACACAGTGGAAAGACTAAGAAGAACGGGCGCTGAGTATATTACCCTTAAGACAGGTGCCTATAGACCGGCAGATCTAGCCCGAGCGGTGAAATTCGCCTCCGAAGCTAAGGTAGACCTTCTTACTGTGGATGGCGCTGGTGGTGGGACAGGAATGAGTCCATGGAGAATGATGAACGAATGGGGAATCCCCACCGTTTATCTCGAAAGCCTTCTTTACAGATTTCTTAGCAGGCTTGACAAAAAAGGAGCCTTCATCCCCAGCTGTGCCATAGCTGGAGGAATCGCCCTGGAAGATCATATTTTTAAGGCACTAGCCTTAGGAGCTCCTTATGTCAAGGCAGTATGTATGGGCAGGTCCACCCTCTCGGCAGCCATGGTGGGAAAGACTCAGGAGCATCTTCTTAAGAAGAAACATGGCGAAGGCAGCGAGTACCGCGAAGCCCTTTTCCGGACTTTCATTGGGGCAGCCAAGCTTAAGGAAAAATATGGAGCCGATTTTGAAAGAATCCCCCCGTCTGCCATAGCTGTCTATACTTATTACGATAGACTTGCTACAGGCCTGCGCCAACTCATGGCTGGCGGGCGCAAATTCACTCTCAATTTCGTAAATAGAAGTGACCTTGTCGCTTTGACACGAGAAGCAGCCGATGTCACTGGTATCCCTTATGTTATGGAATCGGATATGGAAGAGGTAGAGAGAATCCTAGGTTAGTAGAGAAGATGACCTCCATCGGCATTGACATTGTAGAAACGGAGCGCATCGAGTCGGCAGTCAGGCAGTGGGGTGAGCGTTTCTTAACCCGTGTTTATACTGAAGCTGAGCTCAAGATTTGCCAGGATAGAATCCCATCATTGGCCTCTCGATTTGCTGGCAAGGAAGC
>CAZJGF010000008.1:0-6591 GCA_964545665.1 uncultured Dehalococcoidales bacterium | reverse complement strand
GGGTTACCTTCTTTTACCATTGTAGGCTTGCCAGATAAGGCAGTTCAAGAGGCCAGAGAGAGAGTGAGAGCAGCTATAAGAAACTCTGGCTACAAGTTCCCCACTAGGCGTATCACCGTCAATCTGGCACCAGCAGATCTAAAAAAGGAAGGCCCGGCCTATGACTTGCCCATAGCTATAGGCATACTAATAAGCTCAGGACAATTATACGCTGATCTATCTGAAAGCGTCTTCCTGGGGGAGTTGTCTCTGGATGGCAAACTACGCCATACTCATGGCATATTGCCCATGGTAGCTTTAGCCAGTGATAAGGGTCTGCCTACCGTGTTTGTGCCCTTGGATGACGCCAAGGAGGCATCTTTAGTGGAAGGCACTCATCTATTCCCAGCGGAATCTCTGGCTCAGTTGGTTAATCACCTTAAAGGTGAAACAGGGATCCCAGAATATCA
The DNA here is from genome assembly GCA_964545665.1 of uncultured Dehalococcoidales bacterium. Lineage (GTDB taxonomy): Bacteria > Chloroflexota > Dehalococcoidia > GIF9 > AB-539-J10 > CAZJGF01. The sequence goes on along the minus strand of CAZJGF010000008.1, from coordinate 6,142 downwards.
CAGCGATGTGACCTGGCAGCAGCAAATTGACCACGACTATGCCTTCACTCTCACCTATATCAAAGGTCAAGAACATGCCAAAAGAGCTCTGGAGATAGCAGCGGCAGGAAGACACAATATCCTTATGTGTGGACCGCCGGGAAGTGGTAAGACTATGTTGGCTCGTTCCTTACCCTCCATACTTCCGCCTCTAACCATGGAAGAGGCTATAGAGGTGACCAAGATTTACAGCGTAAGCGGGCTATTGCCGCAAGATGCCCCTATCATCATAGAGCGCCCTTTTCGCTCTCCGCACTATACTATCTCTCATGCTGGTCTAGTGGGAGGCGGGCAATGGCCGCGTCCTGGAGAAATAAGCCTGAGCCACCACGGCGTGCTTTTCCTTGATGAATTCCCCGAGTTCGGGCACGCCACTCTGGAATCGCTCCGCCAGCCAATGGAAGATAGAACCGTTACCGTCAGTCGCGCTCGTGGCAGCGTCACTTTTCCAGCTAGCTTTATGCTGGCAGCAGCCATGAATCCCTGCCCCTGTGGCTACTATGGCGACCCCTTCAAGGAATGCAAGTGTTCACCAGGAGAAATCTCCCGCTACCATAAGAGGATAAGCGGGCCACTGCTTGACCGCATTGACATCTTCATCGATGTTCCTCACATTGACTATGAAAAACTCACCGAGGACAAGCCTGTGGAGACTTCAGAAAAAGTCGGGGGAAGGGTCAAGACGGCCCATGAGCTGCAGGTTAACCGTTTTCAGGGCACCAAGTTAACATGCAACGCCGATATGACCCCCAAGGAAGTGAAAGAATTCTGCGCCGTGGAATCAACGGCGCAAAGCTTACTCCGTACTGCTATGAAGCAGCTCCACCTTACCGCCCGCGCTTTTCATCGCATCCTCAAGGTTTCGCGCACCATTGCTGACTTGGAAAACAGCGACATCATCAAAGTGTACCACATAGCTGAAGCCTTGCAATATCGGCATAAAGAAGTAGTGTGACTATCTGTACACGACCAGCCACAGAACGCCGCCAGCAATTGTCAGCATAACCCCAATGATGAGGAAAATCTTGCTACCTATCCGCCAAGCATCTAACCAGGGGCGCTCCGGTTCACGGGTTATGAACTCTTTCACATCTCTTTGAGCTACCCTGGAGTTATAGTATGACCTTCTTTCCTTTCTGCTCCAAAGTACAGAAGCAACGCCCAGAAAGATGAAACAAACCCCTATCCCCAGGATAGCCTGCCAGCTGGTAAGTGACATATCACCTAACACACCGCCAAATTTTTCGAATTTTCAGGGAATTCTACTTAATCTCTACAACTGCTCCAGCCGCTTCCACCTTCTGCTTTATCGCGGTTGCCTCCTCCTTGGAAATAGCCTCCTTTATCAACTGCGGAGCAGCTTCTACGAAATCCTTAGCTTGCTTCAGTCCCAAATCGGTCACCTCACGCATTGCCTTGATGACCTCAATCTTCCTTTCGCCAATACTTTTGAGAGTAACACTGAACTCCGTCTTCTCCTCTTCCGCAGGTGCCTCAGCCGGCTGGCTAGGAGCCCCTGCTGGTGCTGCTGCCGCTGCCACGGCAACAGGAGTAGCGCTAACTCCAAACTCACTTTCTAAGGCCTTAACTAAGTCAGCCAGGTCAACTACCGTCATGCTCTTGATAGCGGCAATGATTTGCTCCTTGGTCGTCAATTTGGTCTCTTTCTTTGCTTTCGCTTCGGTAGGCTTTTTCTCCTCTTTCTCGACCTTCGTTTCTGCTGGTGACATATTTACCTCCTTCTCTACTCAGTAACTTCCTTCGCCTTGCTCAGGACTATGGCTTGTAATATGTTCCCCAACCCCTGCAAAGGAGAGTTGAGAACATTATGTAAACCCCTTATGGGAGCCTCCATTTGGCCTACTAGCTGTGAAATGAGCGCCGACTTAGATGGCAAAGCGGCTAAAGCTATAACCTCGCTACCACTGAGCACCCGCTCCTCTAGCAAGCCTCCTTTGATTTCCACAGAAGACTCTTTGGATTTGATATACTGGTTTAGTACCTTTACTGTCTCGATTCCATCATCATAGCCAAAAGCCAGAGCCGTAGGGCCATCAACAATGCTCATCACCTGCTCCCTGCTAGCACTTCGGGCAGCAAAACTAACCAGGGTATTCTTGACCACACGGTAATCAACACCTGCGCCAGCTAAGGCCCGGCGTAACTCAGCCATTTCTTTGGCCACCAAACCTTGATAGCTAGTAGCGACAACAATAGTACTTCGAGACAGCTTGTCCGCCAGTTGACCAATAATCTCTGCTTTCTTTCCTCTTAACATATCCCTCCCATCAAATAAATAACCCTGCGCCAATGACACAGGGTTGACTTACACCTCAGCAGGCAAATGCTTTAAACCCCCTTACCCGGAAACGGGGATACCTGCCGTCATTGGCATAATTCTATTATAACAATAACAAAAGGAGCTAGGCAGCCAAATCCAGTGCTGATTTGAGATCCAGCTTCAATCCTGGCCCCATGCAAGTGGACAACGATATACTTCTAATGTACTGTCCTTTAGCCCCACTAGGCTTCGCCTTAACCATAGCTTCAATTACTGCCCTCAAGTTCTCCAGAAGCTTATCCGCATCAAAGCTAACTTTTCCTATGGGCAAATGAACAATAGCAGTTCTATCCAGGCGAAACTCTACCCGACCTTGACGTGCTTCATTTATGGCCCGAGCTAAGTCCTGAGGCGACACCACGGTACCGGACTTTGGATTGGGCATCAAGCCCCGCCGCCCCAAGATGCGTCCCAGCTTGGCTACCTTGGGCATCATATCAGGAGTAGCCATAGATACATCGAATTCAAGCCAACCACTCTCGATTTGCTTAATAAGCTCATCTCCTCCAGCATAATCAGCTCCAGCTTCCTCAGCCAACCTCACTGCCTCCCCCTGAACAAAGACAAGCACACGTATCTTTCTCCCCAATCCACAGGGCAGCAAGGCCACGCCACGCACCTGCTGATCCGCGCTGCGTGGATTAACCCCCATCCTCAAATGCACCTCAACCGTCTCATCAAATCTGGCGTAGGAAGCCTCCCTCGCCAATTCAATTGCTTCCTCAGGTGAGTAAGCCTTAGACTTGTCTACAAGCTTGCTAGCTTCCTGGTATTTCTTACCATGTCTTGCCATCTACTTACATTCCGCAAATCATTCAAATTCCCACCAACTGTCAGATTACTCCACCTCCACTCCCATACTTCGAGCTGTACCCTCAATAGTTCTTACTGCCTTATCAATATCAGTAGTGTTGAGATCTTTCATCTTAGCTTGAGCAATTTGATAAATCGCATCTCTAGATAGTCTACCTATTTTTTCGCCCTTCGGATTGCCACTGCCCCTCCCCACACCTAAAGCACGTCGCAATGAATCAGAAACTGGCGGCATTTTGGTGGTAAAACTGAAGGAACGATCAGTATAGACAGTTATCTCCGCGGGAATGATGAAACCTTCCTGGGAGGCAGTTCGCTCATTGTACTCCTTACAAAAAGCCATAATATTGACTCCGTGCTGCCCCAAAGCTGGCCCTACAGGTGGCGCTGGGGTAGCCTTCCCAGCTGGTATTTGCAACTTAATCATCGCCTTGACCTTTTTTGCCATGCTACCATACCTCAAGAATTCTGTAAGCTCGGCAGGAACTCAGCTATATCTTCTCCACCATCATGAAGTCCAACTCCACAGGTGTTTCCCTGCCAAAAAGAGATAGCGCCACTATCGCTTTACCCTTGTCCGGATTAACTTCCTCCACCTTACCGATAAAATCGATGAAAGGGCCGCTGGTCACACGCACACTATCACTCCTCTTAAAAGTCACCTTAACCTCAGCAGGGGCCTCATCCATTCGGCTAAGGATACTATTTGCCTCCTCCTCAGCTAGAGGCACCGGTTTAACGCCAGTGCTAACAAAGCCAGCAACACCGGGGGTATTTCGCACTATATCCCAGCTATGCTCATCCAAGTCCATGTGAACCATAATGTAACCCGGAAAGGCTTTCCTGCTCACAGTGCGCCGCTTCCCACCCTTGATTTCAATTTCTCTATTCGTGGGTACCACCACATCAAATATCTTATCCCCGGCATCCATATATTTGCTACGCTGCTCCAAGTTCCTCTTAGCCCGATCCTCGCGCCCGGAAGACACATACAACAAATACCACCGACCATTAGACATTCGTGCATCAACCTCCCGGAAGCAAACCAGCAATCAACCTGGTAAAGCCATAATCTATAGCACCCAAGATAGCCCCCACAACAACACAGACAATGAGAACTACAATGCTCAACCTTGTAGTCTCCCGCCTTGTTGGCCAGTGTGCTTTCTTCAGCTCCTCTACAGCCTCAGGAAAGAAACTCAATCTCGATTTCTTCTTGGCTGGCGTGAGTACAGGCTTGGCGGCCTTAGCCTTCTGAGCACGAGTTGTCATAGACTATTTCGTCTCTCGATGAAGAGTGTGAACATGGCAATGGGGGCAATACTTCTTTAACTCTAAGCGCTGTGAATCATTCTTCCGATTCTTGGTACTGGTATACGTCCTCTGCTGACATTGACTGCAAGCTAGATGGATAATCGTGCGCAGTCCCCCCTTTTTCTTAGCCATTTTTACTTCTTCACTTTACTGATAACACCAGCCCCCACTGTCCTGCCACCCTCCCTGATAGCGAAGCGCAATCCTTCCTCCATAGCTACAGGAGAGATAGTCTTAATGTTCATGTGAGTTAGACTATCACCAGGCATAGCCATTTCCACACCCTCAGGAAGAGCTATCTCGCCGGTGACATCCATGGTCCTGATATAGAACTGAGGCTTATAGCCATTGAAGAAGGGAGTATGTCTACCACCTTCCTCCTTAGTCAAAATGTATACTTCAGCTTCAGCTTCAGTATGAGGCTTCACTGTGCCTGGTGCTGCCAGAACCTGCCCTCTCTCTATCTCGTCACGGTCTATGCCGCGCAGCAGTACCCCAACTGCATCGCCAGCCTCCGCCTTGGCCAACGTCTTGTGGAACATCTCCACGCTGATAGCCACCGTTTTTCTGGTTTCCTGCAACCCTACTATTTCCACCTCATCCCCAGAGTTAACCACGCCGCGTTCTATTCTTCCCGTGGGCACAGTTCCCCGACCTTTAATGCTAAATACGTCCTCTATCGGCATCAAGAAAGGCTTATCTTTGTTCCTCGCTGGCATAGGAACATATTCATCCATAGTATCAAGCAATTTCCATATCTTTCCACACCACTGACATTCCCTTTTGCCACAGCCACATTCGAGAGCCTTAAGGGCGCTTAGCCTGACTACAGGCACATCATCACCAGGAAAGTTGTATTTTTTCAGCAGATCTCTAACCTCTACCTCCACCAAGTCTAACAACTCAGGATCCTCCATCAAATCTACCTTATTGAGAGCTACCATTATGCAGGGAACTTCCACCTGACGAGCCAGAAGAATATGTTCCCTGGTCTGTGGCATAGGACCATCGTCAGCAGCCACTACCAGAACCGCTCCATCCATCTGAGCTGCCCCGGTTATCATGTTCTTAATGTAATCGGCATGCCCCGGGCAGTCAACATGGCAATAATGACGCTTCTCAGTTTCATATTCAAGATGGGAGATGGCAATAGTCAGTCCGCGGGCCTTCTCCTCAGGAGCGTTGTCTATAGTTTCAAAAGCGCGGTACTCGTTATAGCCCTTTCCTGTTTTAGCCAAAACCATAGTCATGGCTGAGACGAGAGTAGTCTTGCCGTGATCAACATGACCTATGGTGCCCACATTGACATGCTCCTTAGCACGCTCAAAAACCTTCTTTGCCATTTCTACTAACCTCCTTATCTCAGAGCCCACAACCAGATTCGAACTGGTGACCCCGTTCTTACCAAGAACGTGCTCTACCTGCTGAGCTATGTGGGCCTATTTTTGCCTCTTATGGTGGAGGGGGTAGGATTCGAACCTACGTAGCCCGAACGGGCGACAATTTTACAGACTGTTCCGATTAACCACTCCGGCACCCCTCCCCATTCTAAGTTTACCACACGATATTTAAAAAATCCAACCCAGCCCGAGAGGGGACTCGAACCCACTAACCTACCGATTACAAGTCGGTTGC
>CAZJGF010000007.1:18852-26100 GCA_964545665.1 uncultured Dehalococcoidales bacterium | reverse complement strand
AAGGATTTTTTCATGAAGAACATAGTCCATGAAAGCTATACAGACATTATGAAGAATACAGGCCTTTCACAGTTGGTGTTCGTTATGCAGGACAGTAAACAGGAGTCCACCAAGCTCAATTTGAGGAGACTGGAAGGTGTTGGTCCAAATCAAATGAGAGTTCCAGGTTTAGAAGGGATCAAAGACCCTGTCGATCTAGTCCTAAGAATTGCCGAAATTAACATGGAAATATACATGTCTACTCTGTCTGATGGCGCAGATTTATTTACGTCGGACGGAGCTGAAGTATTATTGAGGGATAAACTAGCTAGGGCAGGCGTAGGCTCAAATTATCTTGACGGTTTTATATCTCTACTCGAACTGAATAATATTCGTGATATTCGCAAGGCAGTTACTAATGACACCATTGCGCTTTTGGATATTTGGAAATTAAGACAAAAGAGGATCTCCAGAAACTTTAGAAAGTGGCTGAGAAAGGCCACCAACAAAGATGCAAGGGATATTGAAAAGCTCTACGTAGAATCTCTAGGAAATAGAGCTTTAGTAGATTCACTACCTTTCAGAGCAATTAGATTTGCAGTAACAAATGTTGCTAATGCTGAGTCCCCAGCTATGGGGTTAGCCTTTGGAGTTGTGGATAGTTTTTTCGTCAATAAATGGTTATCGGGTTATTCGCCTAAGCTATTTCTTGACGAACTTAGTAGAATAAAAATAGAGAAATAGTATGGAAAATGTGGTAACGCGGTGCAAAAGGCTGCGCTTCGCTCTGCCCAAATAGCCACGGAGGCACCTTGCCATAATGCAAAGGCAGGTTAGCAATCCCGATCCTCTGTCCCGAGCTGGATATCTCTCACCCAAGGGGTATTATACGACATTACCCTTACAATGTTGCTGTTTTTGATGCAGATTACACTTGTGTAATCTGCTTTGACAGAGATCAGGGCATTTACCACCTATGGCAATAAGCTACTGAACAAAAACAAATTTTCGTATATACTAAGTTATGTAAAATGTCCAGAGTGATGGAGCGTGGATGGATGGCTTCATAAGAGAAGTGAAATTGTTTTCCGATGGGGGCTGTCGAGGCAATCCTGGACCAGGAGCTATTGGACTGCTTATTCTGAACGAAGCGAATCAGGAATTGGACAAGCACGCGGAGTGTATCGGTCATACAACAAACAACCGTGCGGAGTACAAGGCACTGATTAGAGGGTTGGACCTCTGTGCGAAGTATACACGCGGTCGGGTATGTTGCTTTACGGATAGCCAACTTGTTGTTAACCACATGAATGGCACCTGGCGTCTGAAAAATGAAGAGCTACGTTCTCTGTTTTATGAGGTGAAAAGGCATGAGCAAGTATTCCAAGAGGTTATCTACCAGCATGTCGAACGCACAAATCCATCCGTCAAGAAGGTTGATAGGCTTCTAAATGAGGCTTTCGAAGGACGTTAAGTTTTGGAAACTTCACATGACTGCATGTTTTACGGTTTGCTTACGTAAGTGGCTTTGGCAATTTCCCAAGCATGCAAGTCGTTATATGCGATGCCGTGCTTAAGGATTTAGAATTACTGAAAAGAGCAAAATGCTGAAAGCATATCTCAAAAGAATATTTGAGGTTGCCCAGACAGGCGATGCTCGAGAGGAAAGCTATTACTCAAGTTTAGAGGACCTTCTCAGGGCTTTTGCTGATTCCATTGGCAAAAAGCACATCCATGTTACCACATCGCCTAAGAAGACTGAGGCAGGTAACCCTGATTTTAGAATTTGGGATGGCAAGCAAAACATAGTTGGTTATATTGAAGCAAAAGGGCCATTCGTGGAGAATCTTGACTACATTGAGAGTGGCGATCAGCTAAAACGCTATACACGTACATTTCCCAGTCTCATTTTGACCAATTTCTTTGAATTTCGCCTCTATCGGAATGGAGAGCTGATTGATACGGTCTTGCTGGCTAGGCCTTTTATTATTCATGAATTAAGAACAGTTCCTCCTGTGGAGAATAAGGATAATTTCCTCAATCTGCTGGATAAGTTCTTCTCCTTCTCGCTTCCTAAAGTATATACGGCAGAATCCTTAGCCGTCGAATTGGCAAAAAGGACTAAGTTCTTAAAAGAGCAAGTCATTTTGGAGGAATTAAAGGGGGACAAAGCCCCCATCATTGGATTCTATGAAGCATTTCAGAAATATCTTATCGCAGGGCTGACCAAGGATGGCTTTGCTGATCTCTATGCGCAAACTATTACCTACGGGCTTTTTGCTGCCCGCACTCGCTGCGAAAATGGCTTTAACCGCAAGCTGGCTTACGATTACATTCCTCGAACTATCGGCATCTTGCGGGATGTTTTCAGGTTTATCTCCTTAGGGGAATTACCCAGGCAGATGGAATGGATTGTAGATGACATCTCCGGGGTTCTATCGGTAGCTGATGTCAATGAGATCCTGGGTAAGTTCTATCGAGAGGGAAAGGGAAAAGACCCTGTTTACTATTTTTACGAGACCTTTCTAGCTGAATACAACCCTGAGGAGAGGGAAAGAAGAGGCGTTTATTATACCCCTGAATCGGTAGTTTCCTATATCGTTCGTTCCTTAAATAGCATCCTTAAAGAGTGCTTTGACAAGGATATTGGTTTTGCCTCCAAGGGCGTGACTGTTCTTGACCCCGCTGCCGGCACCTTAACTTTCCTTGCCGAAGCAAGCAAATTGGCGGCAGAGGAATTCACTGCCAAATATGGGGAAGGTGCAAAGAGGAGTTTTGTTAAAGAGCATATCTTGAAGAACTTCTTGGCTTTTGAGTTGATGATGGCTCCTTATGCCATAGGACATTTGAAGATTGCATTCTTATTAGAAGAATTAGGCTATAGGCTTGTCGAGGATGAGAGGTTCAAGTTCTATCTTACCAATACCTTGGAAATGGAGGAACTGGAGCAAACTGTTCTTCCCGGAATGTCGTCCTTGGCTGAAGAATCACACCTCGCTGGCAAAGTGAAGAAAGAAAAGCCCATTTTGGTTATTCTGGGAAATCCTCCATATTCAGGAACATCAGCAAATTTAAGTGAAAAAGAAATGACCGTTGAAAAGGGGAACAGATATATAACTAATTTCCAAATTCAAGAGGATAAGCTACATGGTGGTTACAAGCTGATTCCGCAGGCAAAAGAAGCAAAGCGGAAAATGAAAATAAAGCAGAAAACCTGGATTGGAGAGTTAATAGAATATTACAAAGTAGTAGATGGCCAATGGCTTGGTGAGAGAAACCCAAAGTGGCTTCAAGATGACTACGTCAAGTTTGTTCGCTTTGCCCAGTGGAAGATAGACCAAAATGGTGAGGGAGTCCTGGGATTCATAACAAATCACAGCTATTTGGACAACCCAACCTTTAGGGGGATGCGGCAGTCCTTGATGAATAGTTTCGATGAGATCTATGTGCTTGACTTACATGGTAATAGCTTGAAGAAGGAAAAATGCCCTGATGGCTCTAAAGATGAAAACGTTTTCGATATCCAGCAAGGAGTCGCCATTTCACTGTTTATCAGAAAGAAGGGTTTGGAGAAGAAGGTTTTCCATTCTGAATGCTGGGGCTTGCGAGAAGATAAATACAATTGGCTTTCAAAAAACGGTATCAAAACGACTGAGTGGCAGGAAATAAAACCAAAATCTGAATTCTATCTCTTCATTCCTAGGGAAGAAGCGTTTCTGGAAGCTTACAACAGGTATCCTAAGGTAACGGATATTTTCCCGGTGAATAGCGTTGGCCTTGTTACTTCTAGAGATAACTTTGTCGTCGATTCTGACAGACAAGATTTGGTGGGGCGAATTGAAGTCTTTCGCGACAAAGAACTATCGGATGACGCTATCTGTCAGGCATTTGGGCTGAAAGATAAGGCAAATTGGAAACTAACCAAGTCAAGGGAAGCAGTGAGCGAAGATGAAAATTGGCAAGAGGCAATAACACAAACTCTTTATCGCCCCTTCGATGTCAGGTGGATATTTTACCATGATGAGCTTATTGAACGCTCCCGCAAAGAAGTCATGCACCACATGATGAAGGAGAATTTGGCTATTTGTGTTGGTAGGGCAGGACAAGTCGTTGGACTTGAAAAACCCTGGAACATCGTCTTTTGCTCAGAATTTATCGAGGATTTCAATTTGTTCTATCGAGGCGGCAATGTTAATTTTCCTCTTTATCTCTACTCAGACAAAGGGGATATGTTCAGCCACGAGGAAGCTCAAGAGAGGAGGCCGAATCTCGATCCCAAGTTGCTCGAATCTCTAGCTGAAGCTTACGGCAAGGAGTCAATGCCGCTGGACATATTCCATTACATATATGGAGTCCTTTATTCTAGCATTTATCGTAATAAATACGCCGAGTTCTTGAAAATTGATTTTCCTAGGGTGCCTTTTGGCAAAGATTACGAACTATTTAGCAGAACGGGCAAATATGGTAAACAGCTCGTTGACTTGCATTTATTGAAGTCGGCAGAGCTAGATAATCCCATTGCCAGATTTCAGGGTGGCGGCGATAATCATGTTGAGAAGCCAAGGTACAATGAAGAGAGGAAACGAGTTTACATCAACGACGGCCAATACTTCGAGGGGATAGATAAAGAGGCTTGGGAATACCAAATCGGTGGTTACCAAGTCTTGGATAAGTGGCTTAAGGATAGGAAGGGGCGAAAATTATCCCTTGAAGATATAAAACATTATTGCCAGGTGGTCACTGCGTTGAAAAAGACTATAGAAGTTCAGCAAGAAATAGACAGCTTGTATCCGCATATTGAAAGGGAAACCATTAACGTTAATGCTATTTGATAACCTTAAAGTTAGGAGCTGGCCATGGAAGGATGTTAAAAACTAGAGAAGCTCTACTGGTTCAGATGATTTTGAACCTAGCTATAAATGGATATATTTCGAGTGACAATTATTCTGGGGAGGTGCTAACCGTTGGCAAATGGAAAGGTTAAGGGCAAACCATTAACCAAATTGCAGATGATCGCTAACCTCTACAAGGATAAGCTTATCAATGAGAGGGTGTTATGGAATTTGATGGGGTCGAGGTTTGGGAAACATGAAATAGAGATTATAGATGGAGGCCTAAGAACAAGAATGTAAGAACATAGGGCATCCGTAGCGATTCTATACTGTCACACTCCTAAGTTGGTGTGAGTTTCTACCTTTATACTGGTGCTAGGCGAAAATTGGTTGTCAGGCTGGTAAAGTCAAGAAGGAGGGAGCTATGAAGTTCGTCATAACCATTGAACAGGATGAAGACGGCATGTTTATTGCCGAATGTCCAAGTATTCCAGGGTGCATAAGTCAAGGCAAAACGGAACAAGAGGCATTAGAGAACATTGAGGATGCTATTAAGCAATGTTTGGAGGTGCGAGCGGAGAGAGGGATGCCTTTGACTGTTGCTACACGTGAAATAGAGGTTCTGGTTTAATGAAACTTCCCCTTCTCAGTGGGCGCGAAGTGGCGAAGGTTTTTGAAAAGCAGGGCTGGGAAGTAGCGCGCCACAAAGGCGATCACATTATTCTGGTAAAAGAAGGTCACATTGCAACACTATCAGTTCCTGATCACAAAGAGGTTGCAAAAGGAACGTTAAGAGAACTAATCGCTCGTGCTGGTATAACAGTTGAAGAGTTCCTCAGAGCAATGAAGTAGGGAGTGGAACTATAGGCCTGCTATTCCGCAGTGATCAAGCTGAGCCAACTTCAGCCTCTTTTTTGGAGAACTTCGTATACCTCTCTGGCCAATTTCACCTGCTCCTGTTCACTCAGGCTGAGGCCGCTTTCGAGCCGGTTGATAGATCTGTCGATTTCGGCGTTTTCTCTCCTTAGCTGGGCTATTCTCTCATACTGGTCTCTTATCTCCAGGTCAAACTCTCCGAAGTCCAGCCCCAGGTTGAATCTCCTGTCCAGGAAAGAAAGGGTGAGCTTTGCTGCTGAGGGGTCTTCTCTAGCAGCCAGGTAAAATGGTATCTCGGGCCAGAGGCTCACCCCAGGGATATTTCTCCTTTCAGCCACCCACAGAAGGTAACTGCTTATAGCTGGCCGTCCTTCCCAGGTCATATCTTCTAGCTCATAGTCCTGGAGTGTTTTTTGGAACGCCGGCTGGTTGTAAACCGCCAGTATTATCCGAGGAGTAGTATGGGCGCTGAGAGAGTGCCTCGCGCTGATGGTATATAGCTCTTTGGACTGACAATAATGCTCGGCAAAATCCAGGACAGCAGTCAAGAATTTATACCATTCGTATTTAGGTTCCTCACTTTTGAAAATCAACAGATTGCTTTTCTCACAGGCCCAGAACTGGCTTTCTGGGACCTGGATAAAGTTGCCCTTGAATGCCGCTCCTCCTAACGGGAAAAAGCCCGAAGGCTTGACTTCAGCAATCCTCTGGCCTCCCAGTTGCTCGGTCAAAAAATGGACAATTCTGGAAGTTAATTTCCCGACATCATGCGTCTGCCAACCAACGAGCAAAGACGGGTTTTGTAGTTGGGGAGTCTGATAGAGCTCAAGTAGACCTTTTTCCACCCTGCTCTCCCCCCTCCTTAAAGAATCCGTTGATATGCTCTTTAATCCACCTGGCATCCTGTTCAGTTATTCCTGCTGGCTCAGCTTGAGCAACGAATTTTCTCTGGTCATAGCGCTCCCTTATTTCTGGAGGGAATTCTTCATAAATCTTTTCAACAATCCCTTCTATCTGGGCGGTCATTTCATCGAGAACAGTAAGATCAATCCTGATTCCCAGAATATCGGCAAAGACCTCGAGCACTGACTTTGAAGCCTTGGGATAGGGAAAGGGAGACCCAGAAAGCCAGTCTGGTATCTCGCCCATCAGGCAGATACTTTCCAACCCCCTCTTTTTGGCCACTGCCAGCAAGAGACCATTTAGTCCAGTGATAACCCCCTCATTCTCCCTGCCTCCGATTTCACTCATTAAAATTGTATTTGGATACCTGGATACTTCCTCTGCTAACCTGTCAGAGCTTAGCGCTGAAACAACTCTTGGTCTCATAGCATGGTGAACGGCTGAAACACAGGCACCTGAAGTATAAATTCTGTGGCAGCCAAACTTTTCTGCTACATCTAAGACCAGGTTGGCTATCCGGTAAGCCTTTTCTCCCGTAGCATACATTCTGTCTCCTTCGCTTGGCTGTTTTTCTCCGATAAAGAATATTAAATCCTTCTTTTCAAGCCTCTGATAATAGAATTTGTTACTGGGAAACTGTAGCTCTTTCAACAGGCCA
>CAZJGF010000007.1:0-18752 GCA_964545665.1 uncultured Dehalococcoidales bacterium | reverse complement strand
GGGAAAGGGTAGCAGATGATAAGCGTTGATGGTGGGGCAAAGTCGGGAAGCGGAACCATAGTGCGCTACTCTGTAGCTTTGGCCAGCTTGCTGGGCAAAGAGATAAAAGTAGAGAATATCAGGGCAAAGAGGGATAAGCCAGGGCTACGGGCACAGCATGTTAGGGTTATCCAGGCTTGCCAGGAAATGTGTCATGGTGCGGTGAACAATGCCGAGGTGGGTTCTAAGGAGATTACCTATAGCCCCCAGGAAAGGTTTAAAGGAGGGGAGTATCACTGGGATATAGGAACAGCAGGCTCAACCACTATGATGGCACAAACTCTTCTGCCGTTAGCTTGCTTTGCTGAGAAGCCATCCAAATTCAGGTTGGGAGGTGGGCTATTCCAGGATTTTGCTCCCTCGGCCTATCACATGAAATTCGTACTCCTTCCTCTGTTGAGGCAAATGGGCATAAATGCCGAGCTTGACATAATTCGGCCTGGCTATGTGCCGCGAGGCGCTGGGGTTATAGAAATCGAGGTTGAGCCGGTAGAGAAATTAAAACCTCTAGTTCTCACTGAGCAAGATCATATACTCGATACTAAGGGAATTGCCCTGTCCTCCCATTTGAGGGAGAGAAAAGTGAGCCACAGAATGGCAAGAGAATGTCAGAAGATATTAGGCTCTCGTGGCTATAAGGCTGAAATCGAGGAAATCTACGAGGAAAGCTCGCTTCAGGAAGGTGCTGCCCTGGCGATATATGCTGAGACAAGCTCGGGCGGTTTAATCGGCGCGGATAGAGCAGGAAGGCCGGGCAGGAGCTCAGAGTCCATTGGAAGATATGTGGCCCACAGCTTTATAGAGGATGTTGAAACTGGTGCTGCAGTGGATAGATATGTAGCTGACCAGCTCATAATCTACGCTGGCTTAGCTGAAGGGACTACCAGATACTCGGTCCCCAGAATCACCGAGCACGTTGAAACGAACCTTTGGCTGATTGAGAAATTCCTCGGCGTCAAAGCAAACATCAGTGGCAATGTTGTGGAGATTGAAGGTAGCGGCTTTAATAGGTAAACACTAGGATAGGGAATCTGGGAGCCGAGCTATTTGCCAATCTCATCCTTTGCTGCTGAGCACGATTCTTTCCTTGGTGACCAAGCGAGCAAGGTAAATTGTCACCAACGCTAGGGCAGCAGCGACTCCTAAGGAGATGAAGACGATGCTCCAGGATGCAGGGCCAAACTCCAAAACGGGAGGGGAAAGCCCGAACATAATAGCAACTACCAGCCCTATGAGGGCAGCATTGATCCAGTGTATATTGGTAATTATGAGCTGTAGCGCTATCATCAGAGAGGCAAAGATAAAGACGATAAGCGGCACAATAATCAAGATTGCTACTATTGGAGCTGCGCCGGGCATAACAAAGTGCCCTAACTTAGGAAGTATGAAAAATTGATTTATGCCAACTACGCCGCCAAAGGTGAATAACAGACCTAAAATCACACTGGGCAAAAACACTGCCAAGCTTTTTCCGAGGCAAATTTGCCTCAGGCTGAGAGGTGTGCATAGTAAAGACTCAATGGAGCGCTTCACCTTCTCCATGGTAAGCGCATAGGCGTTGGTATACATGCAGAACAGTAGCATGAGCATAAGGGAAAGCGTGAAGGCGGTAGTGCCCATGAGAGGTTGAATAGCTGAAGTTATTTCTGCTAGCGATGTTTCTTGTTCTATTACGGCGTCGATGTTCCTTCCGAGACCCGCGGCTAGCGCTACCAGGACAAATATGACTATCCCCATGCTGCCATAGAAAGCCTTGGTGCGCAGGGTTTCCCTCAAATCCTTTTTCATTATCACTGTTACCTTTCTCATCACTCCCCTCCCTTTGTCACCTTGGCGTAAATTTCTTCCAGGGATACTTCACCTTTGGTTATCTCCTCCACACCTATGCCCTTGTGGGAGAGCATAGCTACTATTTCAGAGACATCACCATGACCATCCAATTGGAGCCGCAGTTGTTGAGCCTCCCTGCGGCAGCTTGTCACATAAGGCAAGGCTTCAAGCTCAGCCAGAAGGCCATCAAGTTTTTGAGCTTGCTCTGTGGCTGTTATCCCCGTTTCTATCACCACTTCCCTTCGCCCCATCTCTCTCCTCAGCGCCTCCAGCTCTCCATAAAGCTCTATCTCTCCCTTATCAATCAAAGCAATGCGGTTGCAGATTCGCTGGACTTCATCCAGATTGTGAGAGCTTAATAAAATGGTCTTGCCCCTCTGTGCTAGATTGAGAATGATTTGTCTTACTTCCATCTGACCTGTGGGGTCAACAGCAGCGGTGGGCTCATCCAGGATGAGAAGGTTGGGCTCATGGACCATGGCTCGTGCCAGCGCCAGCTTCTGCCTCATTCCCTTAGAGTAGGTGGAAACCTTGTCCGATTCCCTATCCCAGAGATCTGCAAGCTGGAGCATCTCTTTAATTCTCTCCTTAGCTTGGGACTGAGGCACGCCATAGATCTGGCAGTAGTAATCCAGGTTTTCATAGGCGGTGAGGTTATCGTAGAGTCCATCGGCTTCGAGGACGAAGCCAACCTTTTCTCTAGCAGCATCATCCTGGGCATCCTTGCCCAAAATGTATGCTTTGCCCGAATTGGGCGAAAGGAGCCCTAAGATGACTCTGATAGTGGTAGTCTTGCCGGCGCCGTTGGGCCCCAGGTAGCCGAAGATGTCACCTATCTTCACGGCAAGATCAATATCCTTGAGGATCTGCCTATTACCGAGAATTTTGGTGACGCCTTCTAGCTTTATGGCCTCAGCCAGGTTGTCATCCTGTTTCACATTACCCTCTTTAGCCTGGGGTTGGGGGTAATGCCGGGCATTCTGCCCCTTTTGGCGATAGGCTTGCCTTCCACTTCATGGAGGTCGGCGGTGAAGTCAATAGGCTGGGCGTCGCTGATGTAGCTGCCTACGGCGAAGATGTCAACGGGTGCTCCTTCGCTGATGAAATACCTGATGCGCTCAGGGTTAAGTCCACCACTGACAACAATCTTCACCTCCTTGAATCCCTCAAGGTCCAGCCAGGCTCTCACTTCTTTGACTAAATCGGCGGTGACCCTGCCTCTTTCCGAGGGAGTGTCTAATCTTACACCCTGCAGCTTTCCCTTCATTGCTTTGGCCACAGCGACACTTTCCCTAACTTCATCCTCGAAAGTATCCACTAAGGCAATGCGTGGCACCTCAGGAGGCATGTGTTTATCAAAGGCGAGAGTAGCCTGGGCAGTACTGTCTATAATAATGATGAGCGCATGTGGAATGGTGCCGATGGGTTTCATGCCAGCAAGCTTTGCGCCAACAGTGGTGGCGCAGCCAGTGCAGCCTCCAACAGTAGCGGAGTACTCCATAACTCCGACTACTGAAGGATGGACGTGACGAGCGCCAAAACTGATAACAGGAATACCCTGGGCAGCATCAACACATTCTCGGGCGGCAGCAGCCCAGCCACTGCAATGGGCCAGAATGCCCAGATAAGTGGTCTCATAAGCCCCATAGCTTTGGTAAGGGGCTTTTATCCGTAAGGCCACTTCTTTCTTGGCGAAAGATTCGCCTTCGGCCAGCGTCCAAACTTCACTATTGTCTTCGGGAAGCACCTTTTCCAGCAGGGTCTTGACCTCTTCTATGCCGCAGAGAATGCCAGCTCGTCTCGGGAAAACCTCCATGGTGGCTATGGGGTTGATGCCTTCCTTCTTAAGTATTTCCACGGTGCGGGGGAAGTAAACATCGGCTGTCTCCCCACTCAGCCATAAGTCAGGAATCTCGAAGTGAGGCTCGGGCA
The DNA here is from genome assembly GCA_964545665.1 of uncultured Dehalococcoidales bacterium. Lineage (GTDB taxonomy): Bacteria > Chloroflexota > Dehalococcoidia > GIF9 > AB-539-J10 > CAZJGF01. Next base: position 14,951 of record CAZJGF010000007.1, on the reverse strand, counting down.
CGTTGACTCTAGGTTTAGCAAGCCTAGCACCAAGCACCTTTTCCATATAGTCTAGAGCCCAGAAGTGAGCCTTACTGTCGAAGGAAGCAACGCAATTGACAGGCACTTCTACTTCATAACCTCTATTTCTGGTATCAATTACTGCGTGCAGAACACAAATATGGGTGCATACGCCACAGATGATTACAGTTTCAGGCTTGAGTGCCTCCAGCTTCTCCTCCAAAGAGGTATTGTAGAAACTGCTAAAAGTCCTTTTTGGTATTATTTCACCAGGATATGGCGAGAGTTCGGGTATGATTTCAGCCTCGCGGGTGCCTTCAACACAATGGGGCGGAAACATCCTAAATTCTGGATCATCGGGTGCGTGATGGTCACATAAATAGAATATTTTTGAGTTCTGCTCCAACTCTCGCTCCAGCAGTTTCCTGACATTGGGTATGATGCTCCGGGCATCCGCGCCGCAGTAGAGAGGGTAACCTTCCTCTAAGAACCCACGCAACATATCCGACACTAAGATTGCTCTAGCCATGTCCTTATGCTGATTTGACTGGTTGCCAGCGCGCCATAATTGCCTTAGCCTACCTTCTTCCCCGAATCCGGCCCAGGCGTAATTGAGTAGATAGAGTCCACCTTGACGATAACCGCAGCCTTGGGGTTCAGGGTCGGGCTTGCAGTTCTAACCCAGTTAACACCATCGTCAAAAACTTTGCCCGAGGTTTCGATTCTGGCATTGCCTTTGAACTGGTATCCTTCTGAGTCTCCCTGTTTCCACACTGATATTGCTACCCTTGGATTCGCCGCTATATTTTCTATAGTTTTCTTCATGAAGTTACTCATCAGCAGGACTTCATCATCAGAGAGCACTTTGGCAAAGGTCATAGGAATTACATTTGGCTCACCATTTTTGGTGGCTGTGCCTACAGTAAATACCTTCGCCTTTTCGGCAAGCTGCTTCATTTCACTGGTTATTTTTGCCATTGTTACCTCCTTAACTTAGTGTCTGAAATGGCGGACACCGGTAAATACCATAGCTGCATTGCATTTGTTGGCTAGTTCAATTACCTCGTTATCTTTTACTGAGCCGCCGGGCTGGATAATGGCGGTGACTCCGCCCTTGAGTGCTAGTTCCGGGCCGTCGGGGAAGGGGAAGAAAGCATCGGAGGCAAGAACACCGCCTTCAGCTTTATTACCGGCCTTTTTCAAAGCTAGTTCAACGCTTACTACACGAGATGGCTGTCCAGCTCCCATGCCTAGCAATGTTTTGTCCTTGGCAATGACTATAGCGTTGGATTTTATCGCCTTGACTGCCTTCCATGCGAAGATAAGGTCTAATAGCTCCTTCTCTGCAGGCTGGCGATTAGAGACTGTGCGGGGCTGAAGCTCTGGCTCAGTGAAAAAGTCCTGGGACTGAATCAGAAAGCCGCCGTGGACATAACGGAAATCGAGTTGTTGATTATTTGCGCTTGGCACTGGCATCCTAACCAGGCGTAAGTTCTTTTTACGTCCTAATAGCTCCAGGGCTGTGTTTTCATATCCTGGCGCAATGATGGCATCGTAGTGGGACTTGTCTATTTCCTGGGCGGTGGCTAGATCTATGCTTTGGTTGCTAGCTACCACACCGCCAAAGGCAGCTACCGGGTCTCCAGACAAAGCCTCCAGATAGGCTTCAGCCAGGCTATCGTTGCTGGCAAGTCCACAAGGGTTGGTGTGCTTCATTACAGCGATGGTTGGGTCTGAGAAGCTGCTGAGCACGTTTAGGGCAGCGTCAAAATCAAGCAGGTTATTAAAGGAGACCTCAGGGCCGCTGAGGTGGGTTAGCGAAGCGAATCCAGCTTGCCTTCGCCTGACATTCTGCTCGACATAAAAGGCAGCCTCCTGGTGAGGATTCTCGCCATAGCGTAAGCCGTAAGCTTTTTTCAATGTCATGGTCATTTCCTCGGGGAAAGTCTCTTCGCTCAAATATTGGGAGATGGCGGTGTCATAAATAGCCACATGCTGGAAGGCTTTTTGAGCTAGCCTTTTTCTTTCCTCTACACCCATATTCCCCTGGCGCAGTCGCTGCAAAACCTGGTCGTAATCGGTGGGGTCCACAATCACTGAGACCGAGGAGAAATTCTTGGCCGCTGAGCGAATCATGGTTGGCCCACCGATATCAATGTTCTCCACTGCTTCGTCTAAAGAGACTCCTTCTCTGCTCACTGTCTCGATAAAAGGATAGAGGTTTACCACCACCATGTCGATAGTCCCTATGTGGTTTTTGGCCAGCTCGGCTAAATGCTGAGGCAAATCGCGCCTGGCCAAAATGCCACCGTGCACCGCTGGATGCAAAGTCTTCACTCTGCCATCGAGGATTTCAGGAAAGCCAGTGAGTTCTGAGATGCTATGAACTTTGATGCCAGACTCCTCTAGGGATTTCTTGGTGCCTCCGGTGCTGAATATTTCGATGCCCAACTCTTGTAAGCCTCGAGCGAAGGCAGCTACGCCTGACTTATTTGAAACACTTATAATGGCACGCATAATCACTCCTTCAATCTATGATTACTCTTTTCTCTTCCTTTGCCTTGACTATTTCACCAATGGTCTTAGCTTGGGGCAAAGCAGTGGTCAATTTATTCACTTCATCACTTGAGCATATGATGGTCATGCCTATTCCCATATTAAATACTTGATACATTTCTGCTTCTTCTATATTACCCGTTTCTTGTATGAGCTTGAAAATGGGGAGTACATCCCAGGAATCCTTGTGAATATGAGCGGCGAGACCGTCAGCCAGGATACGCGGTATGTTCCCTATGAATCCGCCGCCGGTGATATGAGCTAGTCCTTTAATCAATAGTAGAGCTGGTTTAAGTTGAGGATAATAGCAGCGGTGAGGCTGGAGCAATTCCTCACCCAAGGTTTTTCCTAGCTGGGGGTGGAAAGTTCGTAAGCAGCTAGGGTCATCATTTATGCCGAAAACTTTTCGCACCAGGGAATAGCCATTGGTATGTAAACCAGACGACGGCAGGCCCAGGACAGTGTCGCCTGGCACTATGGAACTGCCGTCAATGATATTTTTTCTTTCCACTGCTCCGACGACAAAGCCGACCAGATCATAGCTTCCCTGAGGATAGATTCCCGGCATCTCAGCAGTTTCGCCACCGGTGAGTGAGCAGCCCACATTTTGGCAGGCTTGAGCCAGGCCGCTGACGATGTCCTCGATTTGTTCAGGCATAAGCTTGCCCATAGCTATATAGTCGAGGAAGAAAAGTGGGTCAGCGCCGCAGCACAGGATATCGTTTACGCAGTGATTAACGACGTCAACGCCCACAGTATCATTTTTGTCTAAGAGTGAAGCTATTTTGAGCTTAGTGCCTACTCCGTCAACACTGGAGACCAAAACTGGCTCATCATATCCTTTGATTTGGAACATGCTGCCAAAGGAACCAAAGTTCAATACTTGAGGGCCAAAGGTTTGTCTGGCTTGTCTGGCGATTAGTTGTTTGACCTTATCGGCTGCCTCAGTATCGACACCAGCGAGAGCATAGGCTTGTTTACTTCTGACTTCCAACGGGTTCCTTTTCGGGGAGCGTTTCCAGTGCTAACTTATCCATTCCCATTTGCACTGGAATGGGATAGTCTCCAGTAAAGCAGGCAAGGCAAAACATATCTTTAGGCAGGCCAACAGCCCGAATTAAGCCATCGAGGCTAAGGTAACCAAGTGAATCTGCGTCCAAGTAGTCTCTAATCTGGGGAATAGTCTTTCGGGCAGCGATAAGCTCCCATTCGCTGGCCATATCTACGCCCAAGAAGCAGGGATAGCGGATAGGAGGAGCGCAAATACGGAGGTGAACCTCCTTAGCGCCGGCTTTTCTTAGCAAGGTGACTATGTGAGGTGTGGTAGTGCCACGCACAATGCTATCGTCAACGACTACTAATCGCTTCCCAGAAATTACTCGGGAAAGTGGGTTGAATTTCAGTTGGACACCGAGGTCTCTTAGTCTTTGGTCTGGTTCAATGAAGGTTCGCCCGACATAGCGGTTTTTCAACAGGCCCTCGCAATAAGGGATACCTGAAGCTTTACAGTATCCAGTGCTGGCAGCAGTAGCTGAGTCAGGAACGCCCATGACCAAATCAGCGTCTACAGGGTGCTCTTGAGCCAGTATTTCGCCCATGGCTTGTCTTGCTTCATAGAGAAGCCTGCCTTGGATGATGCTGTCAGGACGAGCAAAATAGATATATTCGAAAATGCATAATGCTTTCTTGCTGCTCTTCACCCTGTAATTCTTGATCCCCTTGTTGTCAATGACTACCACCTCTCCGGGTTCGACATCCCTGGAGAACTGGGCGCCTATATGGTCTAGGGCGCAACTTTCTGAGGCAATTACCCAACCGCTATCAATAGAGCCCAGGCAGAGGGGACGCACACCCATTGGGTCGCGAACTGCGATTAGCTTATTGTCAGTCATGATTGTGAGCGAATAGGCTCCCTGGAGGCGGTGCATAGCATGCCTAATTTTTTCTCCCCAGTCTTTGCCCGGAGAGGCCAAAATCAGATTGGCGATGACTTCAGAATCAGTGGACGTACGAAAGTTATAGCCGTTGGACTGGAGTTCATCACGGAGGTCTTGGGCATTGAGGACGTTGCCATTATGGGCTAAAGCAAGAGTTAATCCTTCTGAACTTGCTATAATAGGTTGCATATTGGCTGGTTGACTTGAACCAGTGGTGGAATAGCGGTTATGGCCGATGCCGATATACCCTTTGAGCTGAGCGAGGTCGCTTTCGGTGAATGCTTGGGAAACCAGCCCCATATTGGCACGTATTTTTATCCCATTCCCATCGGTGACAGCAATGCCTGAACTTTCTTGACCGCGGTGCTGGAGGGCAAAAAGACCAAAGAAAACGAGGCGAGCTATATCCATGGTATGGGAGTAGACACCAAAAATGCCACACTTCTCATGCATTGAAGCTGCCTTCATGGGAAATTATAGATTGTTATAGTGTTTTGGTCAATCTTGCCATGCTATGCTATAATGCTAAGCACTATGTTGGAAAAAGAAAAGAAGAAGGATATTATTACGTCATTTGGGCTCAAAGAGAGTGATACCGGTTCTACTGAGGTTCAGCTCGCATTGCTTACTGAGAGGATAAATCAGCTAACAGAGCATCTCAAGGTGAATTCTCATGATTATCACTCGCGCCGTGCTCTTTTTAAGTTGACCGGGCAGCGTAGGCGGTTTTTATCTTATCTTAATAAGACAAGCTCCAGCCGGTACAGCTCTCTCATCGCCAGATTGGGTTTGAGGAGGTAGCATGCCTAGTGTTTCTGAAAGCTCAATAGCCGGTCGAACACTTACTATCGAGACAGGGAAGCTTGCTCAGCAGGCGAATGGAGCAGTTGTTGTCCGCTACGGGGATACTGTGGTCTTGGTTACGGCCTGTGCTGCTTGTGAACCTGTAGAGAGAGGCGGCTTTGTGCCTCTAACAGTGGACTATGAAGAAAAACTCTACGCTGCCGGTAAGATACCCGGTAGTTTCATCAGGCGAGAAGGACGGCCTAGCGAAGAGGCGATTATAACCAGTCGGCTTATCGATCGGTGCCTGCGGCCGCTTCTGCTCAAAGAATTCAATCATGAGCTACAGGTTATAGCTACCGTGCTTTCCGCCGACAAAGAGAATGACCCGGATACATGTGCTGTAATTGGTGCTTCGGCAGCTTTAGTCATTTCCGATATTCCATTCTCTAGCCCGATTTCAGCAGTGCATGTTGGCTACATAGGTGACAGCTTAGTTTTGAATCCGACTTTGCCCCAAACGGAAAACAGTTTGCTCGACGTGGTTGTAGCTAGCACTAAACAGGCCATAGTAATGGTAGAGGCAGGTGCCAAAGAGGCTCCTGAAGATATGGTGCTGGAGGCAATTGAATTTGGGCATAAAGCTAACCAAAGGATTGTCGAACTCCAAGAGGAGCTACAGCAAACTTGTGGCAAGCCCAAGACGGAAGTCCAAGCCAGAGAGGCTGCACCTGAACTTGTGAATGGCATCTCTGCTTTGCTTAGTGACAAGCTAAGCGAAGCCCTGGAGCAATTGGGCAAATCTGAGCGGGAGCAGGCCCTAGCCTCTCTTAGGGAGGAAGCGAAACAAAGGATGGGGGGCTCTTTCTCCGAAGAGGAAATCGACTTTGCCTTGGAAACTCAGCTTAGGATAGAGATAAGGAAGGAGATTTTGCGGGAAAGGCGGCACGTGGATGGGCGCCAAGCTTATGAAATTCGCCCTATTAGCTGTGAGGTTGGCCTCTTGCCTCGCACTCACGGCTCAGGTCTATTTACTAGAGGTGAAACACAGGTACTGACTATTACCACTCTGGGGTCTGCACGTCAGGAGCAGCTATTGGATGGGCTAGGCTTGGCAGAGACTAAACGTTTCATGCATCATTACAATTTTGCTCCGTTCTCCACTGGGGAGGTGAAGCGCGTAGGGATGCCGGGCAGACGAGAGATTGGGCATGGTGCCCTAGTGGAACGAGCCATTATGCCAGTATTGCCTTCAGAAGAAGATTTCCCTTACACTATTCGTTTAGTTTCCGAAGTCGTCAGTTCTAGCGGCAGTACATCCATGGCCAGCGCTTGCGGTTCGACTCTTTCATTGATGGATGCCGGCGTGCCTATCAAAGCGCCAGTGGCAGGAATAGCCATGGGGGTAGTTACCGAAGGAAATGGAGGCTATGTTATCTTGACTGACATCGTGGGCATGGAAGATGCCTATGGAGACATGGATTTCAAGGTTGCCGGCACCTCTCGGGGAATTACTGCGTTGCAGCTTGATATTAAGGTCAAAGGCATCAACTCTGAGGTCTTGGCCCAAGCCCTGAGTCAAGCTTGCCAAGCCCGCTTGGAGATATTGAGCAAGATGGCACAGACCATTGGCACCAGCCGTCCTGAACTTAGTCCCTATGCTCCGAGAATGCACGAAATGACTATTGATTCAAGCAAGATTGGCACTGTTATTGGCCCAGGCGGCAAGACCATAAGGTCCATAATAGATGAGACCAAAACAACCGTGGACATAAAGGATGATGGGACTGTAATTATCGGCTCTCCAAGTGAGGAAGCAACCCAAAAAGCAATCAAAATGATAGAAGACTTAACCCGGGATGTGGAGCTAGGGGGTATTTATACTGGCAGAGTAACTCGGCTGCTGAATTTTGGCGCCATGGTGGAGATTCTACCCGGTAAGGAAGGGTTAGTCCATATTAGCGAGCTTGCTGACTACCACGTACCCAAGGTTGAGGATGTGGTTAGAGTTGGCGATGAGATAATGGTCAAGGTTGTTGAAATCGACAACTTGGGCAGGATAAATTTGTCGCGGAAGGCAATACTTGAAGGGCCTTCTGACTCACCTCATGTCAAGGTAAAGGATTCTTCGGCTTCTAAGCGTCCTTGGCAGAAACAGCCAGAGCGCCATCAGGTTCGTCAGCATAATAAGGGTAACCGCTATACTAACTACAACAAGTAATCTATTCTGTGAGGTGGTAGACATGGAACCTACAAGGGTAGTTATCAATGGCGCTTTGGGTAGGATGGGGCGAGAGGTAACCCGGGCCGTGCTCGAGGACCCGAAATTGAAAGTGGTAGGCGCTGTTGAGGGAAAAGTGACCCAGAACTATCTCCCTTTACCTGAGACTTCAGAATTGATACCATTTTCCTCCAATTTGGACTCTCTTCTGAGGAGCTGTAACCCTGATGTGTTGGTAGATTTCACTAATGCTGAGGTCGCTATAACAAGTGCTCGTGTGGCTCTTACGCAGGGTGTCAACATGGTTGTGGGTACCACAGGCCTTTCCGAGGAAAACCTGAGAGAAATTGACCAACTGTGCCAAGGTAACAAGGTTTGTGCAGTGGTAGCCCCTAACTTCTCTCTGGGAGCAGTGCTTCTGATGCATCTGTCGAAGATTGCGGCTAAATTCTTCGACTATGCTGAGATTGCGGAAATGCATCATGAGAAGAAAATTGATGCTCCCTCTGGGACTGCCATTGCTACAGCAATAGCTATGCTGGAAGCACATGGCAGACCCTTTATCCACCCCGAAACTGAAAGAGAGATGCTCGACGGTGTCAGAGGAGGGCAAATAGGTGGAGTGGCTATCCATAGCTTGAGGTTGCCGGGATTTATGGCGGGACAAGAAGTGATACTTGGCAGCAAAGGTGAGACTCTGAGTCTGCGCCACGAAGCCATAAGCCGAGAATCGTACATGCCTGGTGTTATTCTGGCAATCAAAGAAGCTACAAAGCGTAAGGGAATGATTTGCGGACTGGATGCTTTGCTTGAGTTGTAGGAGAAGAGATGGAAGAGTTCGACTTGGCTATTGTTGGTGCCACTGGCCTTGTGGGACAGGAATTCGCCAAGATACTTGAGCAGCGTAGTTTTCCTGTGGCTTCTATGCGTTTAGTCGCCTCTGAGCGGTCTTCGGGGGTGAAACTCTTCTTCAATCAACAGAAAATCGATGTCGAGGAAGCCACGCCGGAGATATTTCGCAGCGTTGACATTGCCCTCTTCTCTGCTGGCACAGATGTTAGCCGGAGACTATCACCTCTAGCTGCTGAAGCTGGTGCAGTGGTTATTGATAATAGTGCTGCGTTTAGGATGGAACCTATGGTACCGCTAGTGGTTCCCGAGGTAAATCCTGAAGACATAGAGTGGCATAATGGAATAATCGCTAACCCCAATTGTTCTACGATACAACTAGTGGTAGCTCTCTATCCGTTGCACAAGATTAATCCGATAAAGCGAATCGTGGTGAGCACTTATCAAGCGGTATCAGGCAGCGGTGCTGCTGCTTTGAAGGAGTTAACAAGTCAATCAAAGCTAGTTCTGGAGGGACGCCGTGTCTGCTCTCATGTCTACTCTCATCAAATAGCCTTTAATGTGTTACCCGAAATCGATGTCTTCTTGGACAATGGCTATACTAAGGAAGAGCGGAAAATGATGGAGGAAACACGAAAGATAATGCATGCTGAGGAGATAGCCATTTCAGCAACGTGTGTCCGTGTCCCTGTTTATTTTGGGCACAGTGAAGCGGTGAATGTGGAATTTGCTTCGCCTATCACTGCCAAAGAAGCAAGGAAGATTCTAGCTGAAGCACCTGGAGTCAGGGTTCTGGATGACCCTGCTGTCAGCTTCTATCCTCAACCTTGGGCGGCCAGTGGTTCAAACCACGTATTTGTGGGCAGAATCAGGGAAGACATTTCCCGGCCCTACGGGCTGGTTATGTGGATAGTGGCTGATAATTTACGCAAAGGAGCAGCGTTAAATGCTATTCAGATTGCTGAGGAAGGGGTGAGAAGAGGCTGGATAAGAAAATCTGAGAAGAGGAGGTTTTGATATGGAGAAGTTGGGTCGCCTATTAACTGCCATGGTTACACCCTTCGATGCCGAAGGCAAAGTTGATTATCAGCAGGCTAAGAATTTGGCTCGAGCTTTGCTCGATGCTGGCAGCGATGGATTGGTAGTCTGCGGCACCACTGGAGAATCGCCCACTCTTAGCTTTGAGGAGAAGCTTCAACTTCTTGCTGAGGTCAAGTCAGTGGTGGCTAATCGTGGAACGATTGTGGCTGGCACTGGCAATTACAATACGAAAGAGAGCCGGGAGCTAACCAAAGAAGCCGAGAAGATAGGAGTTGACGCTTGTCTTCTGGTAGTGCCTTACTATAATCGGCCGCCCCAGCAAGGCTTGATTGAGCATTTTAGTGCTATCGCTCAGGCTACAACACTGCCTTGTATTCTCTATAATGTCCCATCGCGAACGGTCGCCAATCTTGCTGCTGATACGGTAATCAAGCTAAGCAAAGTCGATAATATTGTTGGTGTAAAGGAGGCCAGTGGCAACTTTCGTCAGATTGCTGAGATTATGCGAGGGACAAAGGACGATTTCCTTGTTTATAGCGGCAACGATGGTGACACTCTGCTTCTTCTTGCCCTAGGTGGTTACGGTGTGGTCAGCGTTGCTTCACATTTGGTGGGAGTGCAAATAAGAGACATGATGGATAAGTTCCTTGAGGGGAAAACCCGAGAGGCAGCTAGCATCCACCGCTATTTGTTGCCTCTAATAGATTCCCTGTTTATTGTTGCTAACCCGATTCCACTCAAGTTTGCCCTGAATTACCTTGGTTTCCCAGTGGGCAAGCCTCGCTTGCCTTTGGTTGAGCCAGATGAAAAATCAGCTGAGATTATTCGGGCAACGTTAAAGGACTATAAGATCGATTTGCCCATTCCGCCCAAAGCGGTTTAGGGAAAAGTAGGCGTGGCTTGCCTGGAAATCCGGCGAATTTTCAGGGAAAGGCAGGTTTGGCTTCTACTACTTGTTCTCGATTTGGTCCCACTGAAATAAGGTTGATAGGGCAGGAGAGGAGCTGTTCAAGTCTGGCTATATAGCGGCGAGCCTCTGAGGGTAGTCTGTCAAAATCGCGGATTTCATTCGTGGATTCCTGCCAGGCTGGTAGTTCTTCATACACAGGTTGGCATTTCTCCAACGTTGCGGCGTTACTAGGGAAGGACTCTAAAATCCTATTGCCGAATTTATAGGCAGTACATATCTTGATTGAAGGAAAGCCATCGAAGACATCAAGATGAGTCAAGGCTATGCTACTGAGGCCATTGACTTGAACGCTGAGGCGGCCAGCCACAGCATCAAACCAGCCGCATCTCCTTGGTCTCCCTGTGGTAGCACCATACTCCTGAGCTCTTTCTCGAATAAGTTCACCCAGTTCATCCTTTAACTCAGTAGGCATAGGACCGCTACCAACTCTGGTAATATAGGCTTTGAACACGCCAACAACGCTGTCTATTTGTGTCGGGCCTATGCCTGTTCCCAAGGAGCCTGCCCCAGCTAATGGTGAGGAGGAAGTTACGTATGGGTAAGTGCCAAAGTCAGTGTCAAGCAACGCTCCTTGAGCACCTTCCAGTAAGACCAATTCGTTGTTTCTGATTGCTTGCTTTATTATGGGACTGGTATCTCGGACAAGGGGACGCAGTTGATCCCCATAATGGCTGTACTGTTCAAATATTTCCTCCAATAGTAAAGGCGGATGGCCGTAGATTCTCGTGAGCATAGTATTCTTGAATTCAAGGACGGAACTGAGTTGACTTGAGAAGGCGTCTTTATCCAGTAAATCGCCAATGCGAATTCCAATCCGAGCTACTTTGTCGGCAAAGGCAGGTCCGATCCCTCTTCGCGTGGTGCCCAAAGCTCCTTTACCTCGTCTTTCCTCTTCCAATCCATCAAGAAGGATATGATAGGGCATGATGAGGTGGGCACGGTCGCTGACGACGAGGTGACTCATATCCACACCACGATTTTGGAGGTCTTCCATTTCTTTGAGAAGCACTGCCGGGTTAATGACCACGCCGTTGCCGATAATACAAGTTACCTGAGGGTGAAAGATGCCAGAAGGTACAAGATGCAACCTGAACTTGCCGTAGGGGTTAATTGTTGTGTGGCCTGCGTTGTCACCTCCTGAGAAGCGAACTACGATCTTGCTTTTCTCAGCTAGGGAATCAACTATCCTTCCTTTTCCCTCGTCTCCCCATTGTCCTCCCACAAGAGCAATAACAGCCATCTAAACACTCCTAAGAATTTCTTTGCTTCCATAGATAAAGAAGCCTTTGTGCTACAGTAATATAAACAAAGAGTATCAAAACCCATAAAGCAATAATAACTTGATTCACCAGCAAACCTATAGCTAATACTATAACTCTCTCAGCTCGGGTAAACAAACCAACTCGGCATTCCAGTCCCAGCCCCTCTGCCCTGGCTCTTATATAACTAACGAGAAATGAGCCGATTAAGGCGACAAATATGGTCGCAGCCTCCAAAGCAACTCCTTCTGGTACATACCAAAGCAAAAGACCGCAAAATATCGCTGCTTCAGAAACACGGTCAACTGTAGAATCCAGAATAGCACCAAATTTTGTAGTTTGCTTAGTGAAGCGAGCCAATGCTCCGTCTAGGAGATCGAGGAGTCCGGAGACCAGCACCAAAGCTCCACCGATGCGAAAACGGCCAGTTCCTATAAAGTAGGCTGCAGCTATACTTGGGGCTAAGCTTATAGAGGTGAGAGCATTGGGTTTTATGCCAGTCTGGCTCAAGACTCGTACCATCGGGTCAGTGATGCGTGAGCTGATAGTCTTTCGGATTTCTATTAAATCTACCATTTTATGGTCAAGTCGCAAAAGCCGGTGTTCTTGTGAAGTGAACCCAAGTCACTGCTGTACTTCGCCATGTCCCACTCTGAACGATTAGCCAAAGGTTTTCTCTACCCCCTCATAAATCTCGAGGGTCTTTTTTGCTGTTTGCTCCCACGAGAACTTGGCAGCCTGTGTTGCTCCCCTGGCAATAAGGTTTTCCCTGAGCTCTCGATCGGTAAGAATCTTCTCCAAAGCAACCGCTAATTCCTCAATATCGTGAGGCGAAACTTTGATTGCTGCTTCACCTACCACTTCAGGCAGTGAGGAGGTATCGGAGCTTATCACTGGGCACCCGCAGGCCATTGCTTCCAGAGGAGGTAAGCCGAAACCTTCATATAGAGAGGGGAAAACAAAACACTTAGCGCCACGGTAATATGCTACTAGGTCTTTCTCGGGAACAGTCTCGGTGAATATTACCTCCTGATTCAAATTTAGAGAATCCATAATGCGTACAGTTTGCCTTCTAAAGTCTATCTCTGGGCCACCTGCCTTGCCCACTTTGACTAGCTTTAACTTCTTAAACCTTGGTTGCTCTTTGAGTCTTTTAAATGCCCTGAGCAGGTTTGGCAGATTCTTTCTGGGATGCTCCGAGCCAACAAAGAGAATATAAGGATGTTCAAGCTGACTTGGTTGAAGTGATGGTTTGAAGGTGGTGTGGTCAACACCCATATAAATAACGCTTATTTGCTCATCAAGTATGCCAAGGTGATGCATCAGGTCCCTTTTCGTGGCTTCAGATATGGCTATTACCCTCGTTGCCTTCTTGATGCCTTTGTAATCGAGGCCCAGGTAGAATTTGTCCCGGTGGTTAGGTCGGTGAATGTAGGTTTCATATCCTTTCAGGTCAAGGTATCTGATGAGGTCATGCACGGTTATGATATAGGGTGTTCTGAGGAAGTTCCCGTAGCGCCCCAGGTGCTGATTTGGCAAATGAACTATGCCTCTCAGCCTATTTAGTCTTCTCATGAAGTTCCAGTCCTGCGGGATAGCCTTTAATGCGTCTAGTGAGAACCAAGGGATATTGAACCTTTGGCAAATCCGCTGATAAATGTCGGTGTAGGCCTTAGGTACGTCTAGGTTCTGAGCAAGCTTCTGGGAGTATGAATCCATCGCCCCAGGACCTACTGACACTACAAGGGTCACCATCACAGCTTACTCCAACTTCATGATGCCAATCAGACCTCATCGACTGGGCATAATAATAGCAATTTTAAGGTACGATGCTTTTAGGCATTACTGCTTTTATCGCAGCATCTATCCCTTAATCTCGGCGATCTCGGCTAATTGCGGTTCAGGAAGTGAGATGGGTTCTGCTTGTTCTTGATCTGCGATAAACGCTTCGGTTCTTCGACGAGCTTCCTCATCAGAATACTGGATTGGCGGAGATTTCATAAAGTAGGCTGCTGGTGCTACGATGGTTCCACTCAGGCCACGATCCAAAGCTAGTTTACAGCATCTTATAGCGTCAATCACTACGCCAGCTGAATTAGGGCTATCCCAGACCTCCATCTTGAGTTCCAAATTCAAAGGGACATCGCCGAAGGTGCGGCCTTCCATTTTTATGTGACAGAATTTGCGGTCAGCCAGCCAGGGAACATAGTCGCTGGGGCCAACGTGGATATTATCCGGGCCAATATCATAGTCTAACTGTGAAGTAACAGCATTGGTCTTGGAAATCTTCTTGGATTCCAATCTTTCCCTCTCCAGCATGTTAAGGAAATCAGTATTGCCGCCGAAATTCAGTTGGTAAGTTCGCTCCAGTTTAACGCCCCGATCTCGGAAAAGCTTGGTCAATACTCGGTGAGTAATGGTAGCGCCAACTTGGGACTTAATATCGTCGCCAATAATAGGCAGCCCGCGCTCAGCAAATCGATTCTGCCAGTAAGGCTCACGGGCAATGAAAACGGGTATACAATTGATAAGGCCGCAGCCGGCTTCTAACACTTGCTCTACATACCACTTGGTTGCCTCCTCACTTCCCACAGGCAAATAATTGATCACCACATCTGTTCTGGTCTCCCTGAGGATTCTTACTATGTCAGCAGTTTGGCCCGGCGCTCTGGTAATGATCTGAGAGAGATATTTGCCTAGTCCATCGTGGGTCATGCCGCGGTCAACTCTAACGCCGGTAGAGGGTACATCACAAAACTTGAAAGTGTTGTTGGGTGGGGTGTAAATCGCCTTGGCTATGTCTGTGCCCACCTTGTTCTTGTCAATATCGAACGCAGCTACGAAGTTGATGTCTGATATGCGATAACCTCCCAGATTGACATGCATTAAGCCAGGAACGAATTCATCCTCTTTGGCATCTTTGTAGTAGTACACGCCCTGAACCAGTGAAGAAGCGCAATTACCAACTCCTATGATGGCTACATTTATTCTTTCCATAACCTTCCTTACTCCTCCTCGACAACACAGTAGAAAACCTTATCTGATTGCTCAATCCAGATCTGACAGTTTGGCTCTGCTGAAGGGGAACCAGTAGGGTTCCCTTTTGCTTGAAGGATCTAACCCTTGCCTATTCTGAATACTTTAGTTCCACATACTGAGCACGTTCCCCGGATCGCAGGTCTCCCGTTCTTAAGAGTGACTTGCTCTACATTCTTCATTTCTACTTTTCTTCGACACTTAAAGCAGTACGCTTGCATTAAAATTACCTCCTTCCCCCGATTGGCATAGTTACCATATATTATTAGGCGTGGCAATGTCAATAGACCTAATTAAAT
>CAZJGF010000006.1:0-26459 GCA_964545665.1 uncultured Dehalococcoidales bacterium | reverse complement strand
AAGGTGATGAGGCGGAGGCGGAGATTGCTGGAGTGAGACGCCGAATTAGCATTGCGCTTACTCCAGAGGCAAAAATGGGTGATTACGTTCTACTTCACACTGGCTATGCCATAGGTGTTGTGGACGAAGTTGAAGCTAAGGAGACCTTAGAGCTCCTGGAGGAGATCGCAAGCCTCAGTGAAGTTCATTGATGAATACCGAGATAGGGAGCTAGTTAAGAAGCTAGCACGTAGAATCACTGCCCACTCCACCAAGAGAATCAGGCTAATGGAATTCTGCGGTGGACATACACATGCCATAATGAGATATGGCGTTCGCCAGCTAGTACCTGAAACAATCGAGATGAGGTCGGGGCCAGGCTGCCCGGTATGTGTCACAGCAACCACTGATTTGGATGAAGTTATTGCATTGGCTCAGCTACCAGGAGTTATCATTACCACCTTTGGCGACATAGTAAGAGTTCCTGGTAGCTACTCTAGCTTACAACAGACAAAAGCTAAAGGGGCAGATATAAGGATTGTGTATTCCACTATGGATGCTCTCGGGATAGCTAAGGGTAACCCAGATAAGTCAGTTATTTTTGCTGGCATTGGCTTTGAAACCACAGCACCGACTATAGCTGCCTCAGTAATTAAGGCAAGCCAGGAAGGACTGGAAAACTTCTATGTCCTCTCACTGCTCAAGCTAACTCCGCCAGTGATTAGAGCGCTTCTTGATTTAGGCGAGGCAAAGCTAGATGGGATTATTGGTCCCGGGCATGTTAGCGTTGTAATTGGCTCTCACCCTTATGAATTCATACC
Source organism: uncultured Dehalococcoidales bacterium (assembly GCA_964545665.1). GTDB lineage: Bacteria > Chloroflexota > Dehalococcoidia > GIF9 > AB-539-J10 > CAZJGF01. The sequence goes on along the minus strand of CAZJGF010000006.1, from coordinate 25,659 downwards.
TAAGGATTACGGAGTTGCTTGTGTTATCTCTGGGTTTGAGCCACTGGATATTCTGCTGTGTGTTAACAAGCTAGTGGAGCAAATCGAAAATGGTAAGCCAAGAGTGGAAATAGCCTATCCTAGAGGAGTAAAGCCAGAGGGTAACAGGAAAGCCCTCGAATTGATGCAAGAGGTCTTTGAGTTTGATGAGGCCAACTGGCGAGGAATTGGAAACGTGCCTCGAAGTGGCTTAAAGATAGGAGAGAGGTACGCACGCTTCGATGCTCACAAGGCTTTCCCGGTGAGCTTAGAACCGGCAAAGGAGCCTAAAGGGTGTCGCTGTGGAGATGTAGTCCGCGGCGCAGCTACGCCACTTCAGTGTAAGCTCTTTAGAAAGGCTTGCACCCCGGAAACGCCTGTAGGGCCGTGCATGGTCTCCAGCGAAGGCGCTTGCGCTGCCTATTATCAATTCTGTGGGTTCTCTAGCCCGAAGGAAGGAAAGTAAAATGAATGGCTTGAGAGATTATAGTGGCGAGTTTAACCCTAACATAAGAATTGAAGATTTTTCTGAGGATACCCTCAGGAAGCTAGCGAAGTTGTATTCTAAGCTACTCATGGGAGTGGATGGATTTTGGTATCTTTCCGTTAAGGAAAAAATGAACGATGAAATGGCCATCGCTTGCGATTTATGGGCCTGGGACAAATATGTTAGATACGAAGTCAATCATCTCACCAGACTATTAAATATTAAAGGGAACGAAGTTATTACTCTTTTGAAAGCCTTTCAGTTCAGCGCCTGGCTCCAGAATTGCGAATATGCGGTGGAGACCAAAGGCGATAATTTCGCGGTGTTAACCATTACTCTCTGCCCTACATTATCAGCGCTGGAAAGAGAAGGTGAAGGAAGAGAGAGAAAATTCTGTGAGTCAGTAGCGCCATTGATGTTCAAGATGTATGCTAATTGTTTCAATCCGGATATCGAAGTAAAACCTTTGAAGTTGCCTCCTAGGAAGAGCAAGAAGGAAATCTGTTGCCAATGGGAATTTAGAGTGGGGTGAAATTTTGGAGGGAAAATGGATGACTCCTATCTATCCTTTCGGAACAAAGCCGCGAAGAATGGTGCTATTCTTCTAGCTCATGGCAGCGGTGGCAAACTAAGCCACGATTTGGTGGAGAAGAAATTCCTCCCTTTCCTGGCTAATCCCACATTGAATAAACTAGATGACTCAGCTATTTTTGAGGCCAATGGGCGCCTTGCCTTTACCACTGATAGCTATGTGGTCAATCCTATCTTCTTTCCCGGCGGAAATATAGGCAAGCTAGCTGTTTGTGGAACAGTTAACGACCTATCCATGAGCGGGGCTAGACCAATGTATCTAAGCCTATCTGTGATCATAGAAGAGGGCTTTGCCCTAAGGGAGCTTGGGCAAATAGTGCACACAATAAGAGCGGCTGCTAAGGAAGCCGGGGTAGACATAGTCACCGGTGACACCAAGGTAGTGAACAAGGGGCAGGCTGACAAGCTATTCATCAATACCTCAGGAATAGGCATTGTGCCCGACGGAATTGACATTTCGGGAGCCAATGCAAAAGCCGGAGACAAAGTTATCCTGAGTGGCACAATTGGCGACCATGGCATAGCTGTAATAAGTCAACGCGAGGGACTTAGGTTTTCTGTGCCTGTGGAAAGCGATTGTGCTCCACTGAATAAATTGGTGGCTCGCATGCTGAAAGCATCACCGAACATCCACTGCCTTCGCGACCCCACCAGGGGCGGACTGGCCACTACGCTCAATGAATTTGCCATACAGTCTCATGTGGGCATCGTAATTGAGGAAGATAAGATACCAGTAAAGGAAGAGGTTAGGGCAGCCTGTGAACTCTTGGGCTTTGACCCTCTTCATGTCGCCAACGAGGGCAAGCTGGTAGCCATAGTTAAACCACATGACGCTGATAGAATTCTAGCTCAGATGAAGAAAAATAGGTATGGTAGAAATGCTACAATTATCGGTGAGGTAAGAGGTGATCACCCTGGCAAAGTAATAATGAAGACGAAGCTAGGATCCTCTCGGATTGTTGACATGCTTTCAGGTGAGTTGTTGCCACGAATATGCTAGTCTTATATAAGCCAATGTTGGAAAAAGGGTTACTTTTTCCTATAATACCAGCATCCAGCAGAGAGAGACGTAAGACAGATAGAATTCCTTCTGAGGACTGAAATACAGGATAAGGAGTAAAGATATGAGAACATCAGCAGAATATAGAGCAGATTTAGAGAAAATGCAGCCCAATCTATATATTGGGGGCGAGAAAGTAGGTAGGAATGATCCTAGGATCAGGCCAGGCATAAATGTCATGTCTGTCACTTTTGACTTGGCGCAAGATCCCAAGTGGGAAGAGTTAATAGCGGCAGAGTCTTCCATAACTGGTAAGAAAATCAATCGATGGAACCATCTACCTCAAAGTCCATATGATCTGATGCAAAAGCAGAAGATGATCCGTTTAACTGCTCAAAGAGTTGGCGGTTGTATACAGAGATGCATGGGTCATGACGCAATAAATGCTCTTTCGATTTGTACCAAGGAAATGGACGACAAAAATGGAACCGACTATAACCGTCGCTTCATGGAATATTTGAAACACCTCCAAGAAAAGGATCTAACTGCTGCGTGTGCTCAAACAGATATGAAGGGAGATAGGACTAAGAGACCTCATGAGCAGCCGGATCCCGATGCCTACGTTCATGTAGATGAGGTGAAGGATAATGGAATAGTGGTAAGCGGAGCAAAAGTATCTATCACCATGGCTGCCTACGCTGACGAGATCATAGTGATTCCAACGCGTGCCCTGGGGCCAGATGATAAAGACTACGCAGTAGCTTTTGCCATTCCGGCGGACTATGAAGGATTGAAGTTAATCACCCGCCCGGTTCGGCTAAGGGAGAGAAAGCAGATTAAGGCGCCCTTTGCCGAATATGGTGTCTCGGATTCTGTTTGTGTCTTTGATCGTCTCTCCATCCCCAAAGAGAGAGTGTTTATGTGCCAAGAATGGGAATTTGGCAGAAGACTTGCACTACTATTTGCTGATTCCCATAGACACAGCTATACCGGATGTAAACCTGCCGTATCCGATATACTATGCGGCGCCACGGCTCTGGTTGCAGAGGCAAATAACATCGACAAAGTTGCCCATGTAAGGCAAAAGTTGTCTGAGTTTGCCGGTGGTGCTGAATTGGCATATGCCGCCGGCATCGCGTCTGCTATCTATGGAGAGAAGACGCCCTCAGGTACCTTCTTCCCCAATGCCATATATGCAAATGTAGGAAGAAGGCTGATGGGGGAGACTATTTATCATGAGTTCAACATATTAGCTGAAATAGCTGGAGGCCTATCAGTGACCTTGCCTTTTGAGGATGAATTCATCAACGAAGAGACTAAGGCATACATGGAAAAGTACATCGTGAGAAATGAGAAGATTTCACCTGAAGATTCGCATCGCATCTGGAGGTTCGTGGAGAATTTGGCTGCTTCCCCTATGGGCGCTTGGTACCAAATCGCTGGAGTCCACGGCGGTGGTTCCCCAATTATGGAAACGATCGCCTTGAACATAGACTACGACTACAATGCCAGGAAGAATGTAGCCCGCTACCTCGCTGGCCTAGACGAGGAACTGGACCAGACTAAGGATCTGCAGATGGAACCAACATTTGGATGTAACTTGATAAGAAAAGAAGAACTGCCCAAGCAATAGAGAACCGCAGATCGCTCGAAAGTTGTGATGGCAGAGGAGTAATTCATGAACGCTGAGCGCAAAGAGTCAACTCTAGATAAGTTTCGTCTCGAAGGGAAGATAGCCTTAGTTACTGGAGGGAGCCGAGGAATTGGTCGAAGCATTGCCTTAGCTCTGGCAGAGGCAGGCGCTGACGTAGTCATTGCCAGCCGGAAGCTGCCTGATTTGGAAGCTGTGGCTCAGGAAATAACACAGCTGGGAAGGAAAGCCCTGCCTGTGGCGGCTAATGTTCGTCAGTTGCCAGAAATCGATCACTTGGTTAAGCAGGCGGTAGATGAATTTGGCCGCATTGATATCCTGGTGAACAATGCTGGAACCAATGTAGTATATGACTCAGTATTCAATATTGATGAAAAAGCCTGGGATATAATTATGGGACTAAATTTAAAGGGCTACTTTTTCCTAAGCCAGGCAGTGGGCAAGATAATGCGAGATAAAGGTGGTGGGAACATTATTAACACCGCCTCGGAAACTGGAATTAGGCCTGGTGTTGGAATGGGTGTCTACTCCATAAGCAAAGCAGGTGTTATGATGCTCACGAAGGTCCTTGCTCAAGAATGGGGACAGTATAATATCAGAGCGAATGCAATTGCCCCAGGGGTTATAAAGACCCGCCTTTCCACAGCCTTGCAAACCAATCCTGTAATTCGCGAGAGCACCGAAGATAGCACAGCCCTGGGGCGTATAGCTGAGCCTGAAGAAATTGTCGGCGCTGCGCTGTTCTTGGCTTCAGATGCTTCAAGCTATATGACAGGACAAACCCTTGTGCTGGACGGGGGCCACTTTTCTTCAGTGAGAACTCTGTTATCAACAATTTCCTCATCGGAGTAATCTCCTACCTGTGCATGAGAACATCTCATGTTGACGAAAAGGAGCGATTTCATACAAAAGTAAGCAACCGCCTCGGGTTCTCCACCATAATCATGTGTATTTGTTCCTCGGTCACCCCTTTAACCCGCATCACAGGCAGGGTATCACGCAAAATGTGTGCATACCCCCACCCACCATAGGCACAACGCTGCGTCTTATTCCATATGTCCTGAGATATGAGTATCTGGCCCAGATACCCTTTATTGATGAGTTCGATAATCTCGTTAGTCCGCTGTGCATCGTTGGGGAGGTCTATAACTCTATGGTGTATAGGGTAATATCCTTCTCGCCCAAACAGGTCATACTCAAGGTAGCAACCTGTTTTCGCTAGTTCAATACGGTTCTCAGGTTTGCGGACAGCACGGTCAATGTGGTCAATAATAGTGCGAGTGAGATCAGCGCCAGCGTCACCCAGTATTTTGACAATCTCCATTGCCGCTTCCTCGCCCTGGCCGGGGTGCACGTTCAAAGCCGCACCTGTTGATTGTTGAGCCCGCGCAGCGGCACGCAGGGACTTCCGTTCATTATCTGTCAGAGGCCATGAACAACCAATCTCTCCAATAATACCAGAACGTATGCCGCTGTTACCGACACCTACCATGATATCACGCACAATCTCATCGGCAATTTCCTCCTCAGTTTTGGCGTCCATTTCCGGGCCATGTGATACTGCCAGGTAGTAACCCGAACCCATAATCACGTTGAGACCTGTGGCTCGAGAGATGCGCGCCAGTGCAGCAGGATCACGACCAAGGCCAATGTTGCTCAACTCAATAATCGAGTTTCCACCAGCCAACCTGAAGCGCACAGCCTCTTCAGTGGCTTCTTGTTCATCAAGCAATAGCAAGTCGTCCATGTTCTGGAACAGGTGGTAACGAAGCCACCATAAGATATCCAGTGTAACTGGATGATGCACCATTGCTTTTTCAGTGGCCTCACTGGGGTCAACAAACCAGCATGAACCGTCACTAACGAGATGCTCATGCGGAAGCGTAATCCCCAAATCCTCCGGAGCAATAAGTCCCAGCACAGTCTGAACCTTTCCCGTAAGTTCTGATCTACCCATCACTTTACCTCCTAAAACTCTAGATTACTGACACGATTCATCGCCATTCTACTATCCTTTTTTGCTAAGCTCAATCATTTCCCTTCAACCAGCGCCAAGCGTAAATCCCTTGAAGGCAGCCACTCAATCTACAAGCAGAATTTTCAGGTCATTGACGTTAGTCCCGGTATGACCAGTGATTACCGCATCATTCAAATCTCGCAAAGCTGGAGCCGAATTATGGTGTGACAAAGATGCAGATATATCAATGTCTTTCTCCTTTGCCCGCTGCGCCGTTGAGGCATCGACAATCCCACCGGCAATATCTGTTGGTCCGTCGGTGCCATCTGAGTCAATTGCAGCAATGACAACTCTTTCATCACCACCAAGCTCTAAGGCTGCACTGAGAGCAAATTCCTGGTTTGGGCCTCCCTTCCCACACTGGCCATGAATGGTAACCGTGGTTTCCCCACCGGCAACGACCACACCGGGTGGTGTCAATGGCCTGCCAAAGCCTCTAATTTCAGTGCCAATCCGGGCAAATGCTGCGCCAGATTCCCTGCTCTCGCCTTCAAGAGCAAAGGTGAGTATCACCGAAGCAAAGCCTAGCTCCTGAGCCTTATCGCTTGCCGCTTCGCATATCGCACCACTCTTTACCAGAACGAATGTGTGCACTGGCATATTGCCGAAGGACTTCGGATTCTCCATTTCAGGTGTCGCCTTTCGTAGGTAGTCCAACGCGGATTCAGGCACTCTCTCTAGCAAATGATATTTCTCCAGCACTAGAATAGCATCCTCAAAGGTCGAGGTGTCAGGCACAGTCGGATCAGTTATGTAATCGAGAGGGTCTTCGGTAACGTCAGAAACTGTCAAATTTACGATCTCAGCGGGGAAGATAGACAGGGCTAGCTTACCCCCCTTAATATCAGAAATATGCTTCCTCACTGCGTTGATTTCTCTAATCGTTGCACCGCTATGTAGGAGTAGCTCATGCACCCGTTTTTTCTCTTCCAGGCTAATGCCTGAAACAGGCAGAGGTGCCAAGGCCGAGCTTCCACCGGTGATGGCACAAAAAACGATATCCCCTTCTCGTGTCCTCTCAGCTATGGCTTTCAGTTCCTTAGCCGCCTCTAGGCCCCGACTACCAGGCAAAGGATGCGAAGCCTCTCTCACCTTAACCCTTTTTAGATTACCTTTCTGACCTTCTTTGACAATGATGAGTCCTTCGGTAATCCTCTCGCCCAAAATCTCCTCCATAGCCTTAGCTATGGGAAAAGTGGCCTTCCCCATTCCAAGCAGATATATATCTCCCCTTTTAGATAAATCGAAATTTAGATAGCCGACACTTAGTATGCTTCCCTCCAGACGAACTAGTTCCCTAGTAGCTCGATAAGGGTCAACCGCCTGTAATGCGTGCTCAATCATGTCAATTACAGCTTCCCTTCCCTCTTTGTAGCCATGTGAAGCCAATTCGTTTCTGTTCTGAATATACATAAAAGGTGCCTCACACTAGTCGCTCACCAATTGGAAATAACTGCTTTGTCAAAGGGGTTGTCTGAAGCTTCTACCAGCATACTTAGCCGAGCTACCTAGCTCTTCCTCTATCCGCAATAGCTGATTATATTTACAAGTCCTCTCGCTTCTCACCGGAGCCCCCGTCTTAATCTGCCCAGCATTCAAGCCCACGGCGAAATCTGCAATCATGCTATCTTCTGTTTCCCCCGACCGCTCGGAAACCACAACACTGTATCCATTTCTAACAGCTAATGCCGCTGAATCAAAAGCCTCGCTGAGCGTCCCAATTTGATTGACCTTCCAGAGCAGGGCATTGCCGGCACCCATTTCAATTCCCTTCTTGAGCCGCTCACTATTGGTTACAAAGAGGTCATCTCCAACAATCTGAATGCCCAATTCCTCGGTGATTCTGGCAAACCCATCGAAGTCATCTTCATCTAGCGGATCTTCTATAGAGACAATTGGATATTGTGAAACAAGGTCTTTGAAAAGAGCGATGAGTTCTTTTGAAGACAATTGCTTCCCCTCGACTTCGTACTTCTTTGTATTCTTGTCATACAAGTAGCTGGCGGCGACATCCAGAGCATAGACTATTTCATCTTCCCACGCCGTTTGCCTTACCGCTTCCTGCAAAACGCCAAGGGCCTCCTTAATGCTCATAATCGGAGGGACACAGCCACCCTCATCCCCAACATTAATGGCAATCTTCCCATACTTCCCAACGAGAAGAGTCCTCAGTCTACTATTAACCTCTGCTGTAATCTGGAGTGCCTGTGAAAAAGTTTCCGCGCCAACAGGCATGATGATAAACTCCTGGAAATCTAGATCATTGGAAGCTAATTTCCCTCCGTTAACAAGGTTCATCATGGGGACAGGAAGGACATGTGCATTAGCGTTTATGTATTTGTAAAGGGGGGTCTCCAGGCTAGAAGCAGCAGCTTTAGCTGCTGCCAAAGACACACCAAGTAACGCATTTGCTCCTAACTTCGACTTATTGGGACTGCCATCAAGCTCTATCAGCAGACTGTCCAGCTTCCTCTGCTGAGTCACGTCCATGCCGATAACTTCCCTACTCACTATCTCATTGACGTTCCTTACCGCCTTCAGTACACCAAGTCCATCATACCTGCTCCCCCCGTCACGAAGCTCATAGGCCTCATAACTCCCAACTGAACGACCACTGGGAACATCTGCCCGGCCCCGTAGACTATTATCAACCCACATATCAACTTCAATGGTAGGAGTTCCCCGACAGTCGATAACTTCTCTTGCTTTCAATCCTGTAATTATGTGTCGCCCTGTCATGACTTGACCTTCTCCAGCTAGTGAAATACACCTAGAAAATGCGATCGATATATCAATCCCCTTCCACAATGCGAAGGTTAATCAAACCAATCGCTTGCAGTTCAAGAAATCGAGACACCCTTGTCAAAGAAACAAGGATTTATACTGACTCTCATTTTTCGATGCCGTTGACATCATCCATTTCTAGACTGAAGCTTAGGTTCACCGCCCAAACTTCGGCTTTTAAGGTAGAATCCCGGTAAGGAAGCTCAAATTCCTCGTTCACCCTACGGCAGTTCGCGGATTCAATATCTCGTTCGGGTCAAATAGCTTCTTGATCCCCTTCATTAACTCCCTTGACTTCTCATCCACGTAGAGATCGAATTCACCAAGTCTGGTTTTGCCCACACCGTGCTCCCCGGTTATCACTCCTCCCAAGTCCGCTGCCGCCTTGTATACCTCCCTTTTTACTCCTTTGAGGATTCCCCTTTCTTGCAAATCCATCATTAGATGGGGATGCAAATTGCCATCTGCGGCATGACCGTACACGGGAATATCGGTATCAAATCGCTGTGCGATCTCATCTACAGCGTCCAGCACCTTCCCTATAGTAGCAGGGGGCACAGTTATGTCTAGACCATCCGCCAACCTGGGCTTTAAAGCTGTATATATCTCGCTCCTTATTTTCAGGATATCAGCTTGCTCTTCCCTTCTTTCGGCAATCAAGATATCCACCGCGTTATGTTTCTGGCAGACTTGGGATATCTGCTCACACTGGGAATACACTTCATCCTCATTTGCGCCCGTTACTATCGCTATTAAATGAGCTTTGCCTTTTGTGGCTGGCCATTTTGTACCGAGATGTTTCGCCGAGATTTCAACTTCATCGTTTTCCACGTATTCTATCGCCAATGGAATTACGCCGCTCTGCAGGATCTTTGGGACGGTGTTTATCGCATCGTGACGATCGTCATACGATATGACCAAAGTTGCCGTGCCGCCGGACTTGGGGTACAAGCGAAAAATCACTTTGGTTATCACACCTAGAATGCCTTCGCTGTCTATCAATAAGTGCATCAGATCAAGTCCTGTGTTATTCTTGATTAGCTTCCCTCCCATGTTTACTATTTCCCCTGTGGGAAGCACTACCTCAAGTCCTTTCACGTAGCTTCTGACAACTCCGTATTTTACCGCTCTCACTCCACCAGCATTGCAGGCAACGAGACCACCTACTTGCGCACCCTCGTCCCCAGGATGTGGGGGAAAGAGCATGTCACCATCCTCCACTGCCTTCAGCAGTTCTCCAAGCGTGACCCCCGCTTGGGCAACTACCATCAGGTTCTATTTATCTATCTCCTCAATTTTGTCTAGCCTTTCCAGAGAGAGGACTATGCCATCTTGAGTGGGGATAGCCCCTGCTGCCAAACCCGTGCCTCCACCTCTAGGGAAAACGGGAGTCTTTTCCCTGTTGGCAAGCCTCAGTACCTTCGATATTTCTTCACTATTAGCCGGCTTTACTACAACAACGCTACCAGCAGGTTCGGGCCTTACAGCCAGAGGCGTCGCATCTAACAGATAGCTCTCCATCTGCTTTCTTTTGGTTATCACCCAATCCTCTCCTACAACACGCTGCAGTTCTCCAACATTTGTCATTCTGAGTGCCTCCGTTTCACTTTGCTGGTCAGTCGCGGCCCTGGTCTGTGCAGGTCTTCATCAGTTCCCCAACAAGGGAAGAACCAGCGGCCCTTCGGGCATCACGGCAATTTCAGCATCATATCCCAGGGCTTCAAATGCTTTTCCTAAACCCTCTTCCATGGTATGAATTGGAGTCATCATCATATCTCTAACCACGTCATCACCGAGATTGGACAACAGGTAGATATCGTTTCTCAGTTGAGCCCGCGCCAGTATTTGGTTTTGCCATTGAACACCTATGGGTTCTTCACGCTTAATCTTCTGAAGGACGCCCTTGGGAGAGTCAACCGATGCGTGCACCTCCCTGAATTCTTCTGGACCAACACCTGTGTTGCAGGACGAGGCTATTATTATGCTTCCTCCATCACGGGTTATCACTGAGGCATTATCTATCCCCTTAACAGTCTGGTATAGGTCCAGATCCAGAGGTGCTCCACTATTTGTGGTGATTGTAATGTCTACCTTATGATTGACTTTCACCCCGGCGATCTCCCTTTCTATCTCACACCCCTTTTCATGGGCTTCTATTGGGTCTCCAGCCACTACATGTGTAATTTCCCTCTTCTTGTTCAGAAGCACGTTAACTATGAAATCGAGTTTGGCCATCTTTGCCTGTTCCACCATGTCCTCATGTATTGGATTCCCCTTAAGAATGCCAGCCCTGGAATGGGGGTCTTCTATCATTTTGTAGCTATGGTTCTTGTAAGCTGACCTCAGGCTAAACACACCAGGCGCAATGCTTTTTCTGCCGCCAGAAAAACCAGCGAAGAAGTGAGGCTCGATAAACCCAGTGGAGATTCGGAAATCTGCCTCCACCACTCTATTATTTATGTCAACAGGGATGCCCCTGGAGGTCTCTCCCAGATATGTAGTCTGCGCTGGGTCATGATTTATGACATTGTACCTTTCAACTATATCCTTACCGAGCAATCTGGCCAACTGTTCTCTATCCAACGCCCGGTGCAAACCCAGGGCAACTATTATCGTTATATTCTCTCGAGCTACTTTCTCCTCCAGCTCAGCTAGTATCGGCGGAAGCAGCCTATCGTCAGGGCAAGCCCTCGTATTATCTGTGACTATAACTGCAACACTATCACCCCTGTTGACAGAATCACGAAGAGCCGAGTGCTCTATTGGACATCTCAAACTATTTATTATGCACTCACTCTCGTTTTCAACGCCCTTCTCATCCTTTATGTCTAAAACAAAGCTCAGGTTTTCCGCCGGTATGTTGACCTCAACAGTAGAATCACCATAAGGAAGTTCAAATTTCCTACTCACATTATGGCAGTTCCTGGATTCAATATGTTATTCGGGTCGAATACTCGCTTAATTTCTTTCATCAATACCCTTGACTTCTCATCCAGACAGAGATCGAATTCGCTAAGTCTGATCTTTCCCATACCATGCTCCCCAGTCACAACTCCACCTAAATTAAGGGTCGCCTTGTAGATTTCTCTTTTCACCTCTTTAAGGGTTCCCTTTTCCAATAAATCATTCAGTAGATTGGGATGCAAGTTACCATCTCCGGCGTGGCCAAACACCGGAATGGTTGTGTCAAACCGCTGTGCGATCCTGTCCATCTCGTCCAGGATTCTCCCTATATCGGCTGGAGGGACAGTTATGTCTAGGGCATCTGCAATCTTGGGCTTCAGCGGTGTATACATTTCGCTTCTTATCTTCAGGATATCTGCCTGCTCCTCCCTCCTCTCGGCAATCAGAGTATCAATAGCCTTATATTCTTGGCAGACATTTGATATCTGCTCACATTGGAAATATACCTCGTCCTCATTCGCACCTGTCACTATTATGATTAAGTGAGCCTTTCCTTTCGCTGCCGGCCATTTCAGCCCCAGGTGCTGCGCAGACATTTCAACCTCCTTAGCTTCCACATATTCTATGGCCAGTGGAATTACCCCACTTTGCAATATCTTGGGAACGCTGTTTATCGCTTCGTGACGATCATCATATGACACGACCAAGGTTGCCATGCCAGCAAACTTGGGATATAACCGAAAAATTGCCTTGGTTATTATGCCCAGAATTCCTTCACTGCCTATGAGCAAATGCATTAAATCAAGTCCTTGGTTGTCTTTGAGCAGTTTTCCCCCCATACTTATTACTTCACCGGTGGGAAGTACTACTTCAACGCCTTTCACGTAGTTTCTGATGACTCCGTACTTTATCGCCCTTGTCCCGGCAGCATTGCAGGCGACGAGACCGCCGACTTGCGCACCTTCATCTCCAGGATGTGGAGGGAAGAAAAGGCCAGCATCCTCTACCGTCTCTATCAACTGCCCCAGCGTAACTCCCGCTTGGGCAACTACCATCAGGTTCTCTTTGTCCACCTCCTCAACCTTGTCCAGCCTCTCCAGAGAGAGGACTACGCCATCTTCCGTGGGGATAGCCCCTCCTACCAGCCCTGTGCCTCCACCTCTAGGATATACGATGGTATTTTCCCTGTTAGCCAGTTTTAGTATCTCCGAGACCTCTTCGGTACTGGCTGGCTTTACCACGACAACATTGTCGGCAGGTTCAGGCCGCACGCCCAAATATGTTTCGTCCACCAAGTAGCTTTCCATTTGGTCCCTCTTGGTTATGACCCAATCTTCCCCAACAATACGTTGCAACCCTTCGACGTTTATCACTTTGAGCACCTCCTTTGAAGCTTATTCGTCAATTCCGGCACCACTTCGTACAAATCACCCACGATTCCGTAGTCAGCTATCCTGAATATCGGTGCCGAGGGATCGGCATTTATAGCCACTATAGTATCAGCCCCCCTCATCCCAGCCAAATGCTGGGGACTTCCTGATATGCCACAGGCAATATAGAGCTTTGGCCTGACTGTATTGCCACTAAATCCCACCTGGTGCTCCTTTCCTATCCACCCATCGTCCACCAGCGGCCTGCTGGAGCCTATTACACCACCCAAGACGTCAGCCAAACCGTGCAAAATACCAAAATCTTCCGGTCTCTTTAGTCCCCTGCCACCAGAAACAATTACATCAGCCTCTGTTATGTTGACCCCTCTCAACGTCTCTTTATTTATCAGGGTCAACACCGGGTCTACAAGCTCGACCTGTTTTGTTACTATCTGTCCTCTTCTGCCAGGATCTCGCTCACACTTCTGCATCACTTTATATCTAATTGTGGACATCTGCGGCCTTGTAGAAGTTTTTATATAAGCAAGGATGTTACCACTGAACGCAGGACGGACCCAGACTAAGTTCTCTTGTTCGTCCAGGTCTATACCAATACAATCCGCGGTCAGTCCCGTAGTTAAGGCCACGGCTATTCTTGGGCCCAGCGATCTGCCAAGGTGAGTTGCCCCTAAGAGGAAGACCTCCGGCTTAACCTCCTCTACCAACTTTACTATACTGTGTTTGTAGTTTAACAGGTTGAATTCCTTTAAAGCAGGGTGGTCATACAGGAACACTTTATCCGCGCCATAACAAACTAGTTCTTTAGCCTCTTTCTCCATCCGATCACCTAATAGAACACCGAAGAGCTCCACATTCAGCCTATCTGCTATCTCTCTCCCCTTGCCCAGCAACTCGTATGAAACCGGATGGATTTTGCCACCCCTCTGCTCAGCAAAAACCATCAGACCTTTATAGTCACTCATCTTATGTTCTGCAATAATCCTCCTTCCTCAAAGGCATCCATGATTCTTTCTGTTGTTTCTGCTGGACTGCCCCGGAAGACTTCTCCTTTTCTACCCTCCTCAGACGGCACTATGACCTTGTTTAGTCTGGTTGGCGAGCCCTTCAACCCAAATCTACTCGTATCAGCGACAGAAGAAAGATCCTCAGCAGTCCATTTCTCAATCTCTGCCTTCCTTGCCTTTAACTTGTCGGCGAAGGCTGGAAGCCGAGGCACATTGATATCCTTCGTTACGGTAATTAGGAGAGGAAGGCGCGATTCTATTGAGTAGCGGTCACCCTCCATGTCACATACAACCAGTAGTTTTTCTCCTATTTCTTTTATCTCAGATACATAAGCTACATGCGGTATGTCCAACCATTCAGCAATCTCAGGACCAACCTGGCCCGTGTCTCCGTCAACGGTCTTCTCTCCGCACACAATTAGATCAAACTCGCCTAACTTTCTAATGGCGCTGGCAAGCGTATACGAGGTAGCCAGTGTATCGGCGCCAGCAAATGCTCTATCGACAAGCAAAATGCCGCGGTCTGCCCCCCTCGACAAAGTATCCCTCACAGATGACTCCGCTTGGGGAGGACCCATACTTATCGTGGTCACGGTGCCGCCCAGCTGCTCTTTAATTTGAACTGCTGCCTCTAAGGCATTCAAATCGAAGGGATTAATTTCCCCCGCTGCTGAGGTCCTGTCCACCGTGCCTGTCTCCGTGTTGAACTTCACCCTCTCCATATCAGGGACCTGCTTGATTGGAACTACAATGCTTATCATGCTGCCTCCGGGTCTGATAACTATAATCTACGACAATAGACAAAACAAGCCTTCGTTATACACGGCATGGGTAGAGTGTAGCTAAAGCCGACTTAGTTTGCGTTACCATCCCACCAGCATCTTGCCGGGAAGCCAGAGGATTAACTGTGGGAATGCAATGCAGAAGCCAATGCCAATCATTATGAGCACAACGAACGGAATTATCCCCCGGATTATGTCAGCCATGGTCACTCCCAACTCCGGGGCAGCACTACCTTTGCAAACGAATATGGACACGGCAAATGGGGGGGTCATAAAGGACATCTGGAGGTTGACGCAGATCATCATGCCAAACCATAGTGGGTCGAACCCCAGGGCGGGGCCAATGGGTGCCAGTATCGGAACCATGATAAACACAATCCCTATCCAGTCAATGAAAAACCCCAGCATGAAAACGATAAACATCACCGCGGCAAAGGCACCCCAGCGCCCGAAGGGGGCACTCATAATGACATTGGATACCACCTCCCCACAGCCAGCGCTGATGAATATTCCCACAAAGGAGAAAGAAAGGCATCCTATCAGCAGCACAAAGCTGCTGATTCTCAGCGTTTCCAGCGCGGTATCGCTAAGGAGTCGCCAGCTGAATCTTCGGTAGGCCACGGCCAGCAGGGTGGCAACAAAGGCCCCTACAGATGCCGCCTCAGTGGGAGGGGCTAACCCGAGAAAGATGCTTCCCAGAACTGACAGGATAAGCATCACCGGGGGGACCATAGAGGTGAGCAGCTTAGTTGTTTTTTCCCTTAAGGAGATTCTCCTTTCTTCAACGGGAACAGCGGGGGCTTTGTGTGGGTGGAGAAAAGCGTCTATTGCAATGTAGGCACAATACAAAGCCGAAAGGACAAGTCCAGGGAAAATAGCCGCCATAAACAGCTTCCCTACCGATATCATAGCCATTGGTCCGTAAATAACCAGCATAACGCTGGGTGGGATGAGGATACCCAGGGTTCCTCCGGCGCAAACTGCCCCACTGGCTAAAGCTTTGTCATAACCCCTCTTGACCATGGGTGTGAGGGCGATAAGGGTCAGCATGGTGACAGAAGCGGTAATCACCCCCAAACAGGCGGCCAGGATAGTGCCAAATAACACCGTAGTTACTGCCAGCCCACCTCTAAACCCGCTGAGCCATAGATATAATGCCTCATACATTCCCTCAGCTATCCCCGAGCGCTGGAGCATCACCCCCATAAAGGTGAACAGGGGGACAGCCAGAAGGGGATAGTTCTGCGCCAGCGAATATACCCGAACATAGATTATTTCAAATGTTGCATCCCCTAACAGTAGGTAGCCCATTATTAATCCCACACTACCTACCACAAGAGCCAAGGGGAAACCGGTCATAACACAGAGAAAGATAGCACCCAGCATTATTATGGTGACGATCTCTGGGCTTAATTCAATCAAGGGCTTTTCTCCTTATGACAAAGTGCAAATCACGGATGAATTGAGCCAAGCCTTGAAGGGCAAAAAGACATATTCCTACGGCAATTGCTGTCCTGAATGGAGCGGCGGGCGGATACCAATAGCTCTCAATCATCACCTCACCAATTGACCAGGCCCTCCACGCCCACCACAGAGAAGTCTTTATGAGTATTGCCATTATTGGGAAAAGGAATATGGCAGCGCAAATGAGGTCAGTGAGCGCCTTCCTCCTTGACGAGAGGCGGGTATAGAGAATGTCTATTCTAATATGCGACTTGTGCAGATAGTCATATGCCCAGCCTAGGGCATAAATTGCCCCTCCCAGCATAATCATCGTCTCATACGCCCATACCGTAGGCGCGTTGAAGGCATATCTCAGTATCGTGTCATATGCTCCGACAAAGACCAGTGCCGGGCAGAGCCACCTGGCTGACGACCCCACATGCTCGCTTATCGAGTCAATGACCTTTAATATGAGTCTTAAGGCTCTCATTCCTCACCGCCCGATACCCGACTGCCTCGAGAAACCCGAGGCGGTCGGGTAACGTCAGGGCCAGCCTAATGCCTACCCAGCAACCAGAGGAGCATCGAGGGTCATATATCCAGCGTAAGCCTTCCCAAACGCGGCCATGGAATTCAGTATCTCGGCGAAGATTGGGTCTTCCGCAGCGGCTTTCTCAGCATAGAAGGCTGCCGCTTCTGCCAGGAAGGCCTTTTCCACATCGGCAGGCAGGTGAGACAGCTCACAGCCATAGTCTCTGAACTTCTCCACGGCGGTAATACACTTCACAAATTCCGACTCATTGTGCTCCTGCGTCCACCTCAGCGCCTCATCCTGCAGCAGCTGCTTGAGGTCATCCGGCAGCTCCTCCCAGGCATCGCTGTTTACAAAGAACATCAGGGGGTCGCTGGGAGCCCGGGTTGCCGAGAAAATAACGTACTTGGCTATTTCCTGGAAGCCCATGTCCCAGTTTACCGACGAGTTGGAGTATTCAAAGGCATCAATCACCCCCCTCTGCATGGCTTCATAGAGCTCTCCACCCGGCATGAAGACCACCGAGGCACCCATCCTGGTCAGGACTTCTCCACCATCGCCGGCCGTGCGGATCCTGAGCCCCTTAATGTCCTTCACTGACTCTATGGGAACGGTGGAGTGGGCCCATATCTCTGCCGGCCGCGGGGCTGCGCCCTTGAGAACATACAGGTTGTAGCCTTCAACCATCTTGTTTATCAGCCCGGCGCCCTCACCATGGTTGTACCAGATGCAGAAACTCTCGCTCGGCAACTGTCCCGGCCTGGCACTGAACAGGCCAGCCGCCGGCCACTTGTCCAGATTGTACATGGGACAAGTATAGGTCATCTCCAACACCTTCGTATCAACGGCGTCGACCTCTTTCGTTGCCGGTACGATGGAACCACCGGTAAAGCTCTTGATAACGAATCGCCCGCCACTCGCCTTGGTAACAGCATCGGCAAGCTCCGCGGCAATGACATGAGCCGGGTTGGCAGCATCATAAGAGTCCTGGAACTTCCAAGTTATCACCTCTTCAGCTGGTGGTGCTGGCGGGGCCTCCTCTTCCTCCTCTGGTGGTGCCGCTTCTTCTTCCTCTTCTTCTGGCGGCGGGGCTGCCTCGGGGGCACAGCCAACAGCCACCCAGCCAACAATCACTACCACTGCCACTAACAACATAACCAATTTCTTTTTCACCATTCACCTCCTTAAAATTCCCTGTGAATTGGTTGCCTTCCTACCATCCATCTGTTTCACATAATCCCACCCCCTTTTCCCCTAGTAAGGTGACCGGCAGTCTAGTAAAGTTTAGCACAAGAGACCAAGATGTCAATACCTCACGTTTCATGGTCTCCTCTTATAGACCATTTTTCCCCAAATACCTTTGAATTTTCGCTCGACCCCGCCTAGCTAGAATATAATCTCCATATGGCTAATCAGGCCATTTCATAAGCGGAGCACAAGCTTGATTATAGTTTGGCAGAACCTGTGGTGTACCGGCTATTGTGGCCGCTCCATAGCCTTCCGACACCGGCTCAAGATGGAGAGGACCTCAAATGGCTCTTCGATTAACGGAAAGGTCGGCACACCCCTAGGTTCCAGGAATGCCTTGGCTGCCTCCATGTGCTTTTTCATCCCACTGAAAGTCACATAGAGCAACTTTTCAGGATAGCTATTTGCCAATTCGACGATGAAGTCCAGAGGAGGAATCCCGAATTCCTCAACAAGCACTAGAATCAGCACAATGACATCTATATTAGCGTCTTTCATGAGTGCTTCTATTGCTTCTCTGTGACTGTACTCGATCCCATGTACTGTAGCTGAGGGCCAGATGTCCACGGGATTACGCATCCGTATCCAGGGCGGACTAATCTCCTGCAAACGTTGCCGGGTTACCTCCTCAAGGTCAGGAACATCCAGCACCCAACGCTGGCGGCATAGGTCAGCCAGAACCACAAGCATGGCACCTGAAGGAGCTAAGAAACTCACCCTATTCCCCTTGGGAAGGGGCATATAGGCTAAAGCTTTGGCAGCCAGGAAGAGATGCGAGTATTTGTAGATCTGGACAACACCAGCTTGCTTGAGGGCTCCGTCAATAATCCGTTCATCTGATGCCAGAGCAGCTGTATGTGCTACTGCCGCCTGCGCACCCTCTCTTGTACTACCCCCCTTAAGCAGGATAATTGGTTTGGTTCGTGTCACCTCGCTGGCGATCTCCATAAAGCGCCTTGGTCTCTTGAAGCTTTCCACGTACATAAATATCGCTTTGGTCTCGGAATCCTCTGCATAGTATTCAAGTACCTCGCTCTCATCTATATCTATCTTATTGCCGAGTCCAACAACTCTGGCCACCCCAAAGTTTTCCCCCGTGATGATGTAGCGCATGGTATGGGTAGCGAAGTTTCCAGTCTGGGCAATGTATGAAATATTGCCCCGGGGGATCTTGCCCAGGGGGAAAAAACTCGATGTGAAATTGTGTGGCGTAGAAGTGTGCCCAGACGTATTGGGGCCAATGACACGAATGCCAGTTTCAGCGATGATTTTGACAAGTTCCCCTTGCAACTTCTCTCCTTCTTGGTTTACCTCGGAAAACCCTCCGGCAGAGAGAACAAATGCCTTGATGCCTTTAGCCACACACTCCCTGACCGCCTGTATGGTAGTCTTAGCGGCCACTATGATAATTGCCTGATCGATTCCTTCTGGCAGGCTGGCAATTGACCGGTGAACTGGCATACCGAGGATCTCGCCTCCCTTTGGGTTGACCAAATAAAGCTTACCAGCATAGCCATTGGCTAGGATGTTTCGAATGACCTCGTGTCCCGGTTTACCAGAAGTAGAAGAAGCTCCGATGATGACAACGCTATTAGGCTCAAAAAACCGAGCTAAGTCTTCCTTCGTAGTCAATTCCCCATATTGCCGCTGCAGAAACTGGACAGAAAGCTGTCAGCGTAGTAGGTATGGTGTATTACGATTGGAGCTCCTTGAGGTTCTCGTAGTAATCCAATGATTCCGGATTAATCAACGAGTCCCTATTCAAGACTGGTTTTCCGTGTATTATATTCGTTACCGCACTTTCCACCTTCTTCATATTCAAGGTATAAGGAACGTCTGGCACCTCTATGATCTTAGCTGGAACGTGCCTGGGTGAGGCGTTTTCCCGCAGCGTCTTTCTAATCTCACTTTGTAATTCCTCTGTTAACTGATATCCTTCATTTAGTTTGACGAAGAGAACAATACGTTGATCTCCCTGCCAACTCTGTCCTATCGCCAGACTATCAGCAATCTGTTCCAATTTCTCTACTTGATTGTATATCTCGGCTGTGCCTATTCTAACTCCAGAGGGGTTTAATGTGGAGTCAGAACGGCCGAAGATAGTGATTCCACCGGTATCACTATGAATCTGAATGTAGTCGCCATGACGCCACACCCCGGGATACACACCAAAGTAGGCCTCTCTATATTTTCTACCATCGGGGTCGTTCCAGAAATAGAGGGGCATAGAAGGTATAGCCGCTTCGCAAACAAGCTCTCCCTGTTGGTCAAAAATTGAGTTGCCCTTTTCATCGTACGCCTTGCACTTCTTGCCCAAACCCCATCCCTGCATTTGACCAGCATACACCGGACTGATGGCGTTCCCAGCAGCAAAAGAACCATTGAAATCGGTGCCGCCCGAAATAGAACAGAAATGCAAATCCTGCTTAATTTCTCGATAAACCCATTCCCATCCCCCAGCCGAAAGCGCTGAACCAGTCTGGTTTATTTCCCGTAGCGCCGACAAATCATAATCCTTTCTGGGAACAAGCCCCTGGCTTCGAATATAGTTAAGGTAAGTTGCACTGGTGCCAAAGATGGTTACCTTCTCGTCCTGGATTAACCTCCACATAGCCCCCGCGTCGGGGAAGCCCGGATTGCCGTCATATAGGACTATGGTGGCTCCCACAACTAGAGAGCTTAGCAGCCAGTTCCACATCATCCAGCTGCAAGTTGTTATGTACATAATGGTATCTTCGCGCTTCAGGTCTGCATGGAGCACCACCTCGGCAAAGTGATTGATGAGGACTCCGGTGCCTCCCTGCACCATGCATTTGGGCTTTCCGGTCGTGCCCGAGGAGAACATGATGTATACCGGATGGTCAGAGGGCAGTTGTTCGAACTGAATTCCAAGTCCACTTTCCTTGGATAGGAAATCAGTAAAATGTACAGCATTAGGAATAGGGCTAACATCAGCTTTATCTCCCGTATAGGAAGCTACTACAACCCTCTCAAGCGAAGGTATTGCCTTGGCAATCTCGACTGCATTTGACAGAGTTTCAAAAGGCTTCCCTTTATAGTAATATCCATCAACGGTGAATAGGATTTTCGGCTCAATTTGACCAAAACGGTCAACGGCTGCTACTGGACCAATATCAGTAGCACAGGAAGACCATACCGCACCAACACTGGTAGCAGCAAGCATGGCAACAGCCGTCTCTATCATGTTGGGCATATAAGCAGCCACCCGGTCTCCTGGGGCTACTCCCATATCCCGAAGGGATTTTGCCAGTCGCGCCACAGTGTCATAGAGTTCTCGGTAGCTCAGCCTTGCTGAAACCTGGGTTTCTCCTTTAAAAATAAAGGCGGTATGATCATCCCGGTATCTCAGCAGGTTCTGAGCAAAATTCATCTTGGCCCCGATAAACCACTTCGCGCCCGGCATCTTTTGCACATCATCAACCACTGTGTCATAACTTTTGAAGGCTTTAATCTCAGCAAAATCCCACAAAGAGGCCCAGAAATCAGGGATGTTTTCTACCGACCAGTCATACAGCTCCCTATAAGAACGAAAGCCTTTTCCATAGCGTCTATTCACCAAATTCATGAACTTGGTAATATTGGCTTTCTTCCTCCGCTCCTCCGATGGCTCCCAAAGCAACTTAGCCACTTTGTCCGCCTCCTTCCATCTAGGTTAATAACCCGCGCCGGCACCACTCCAGCTATAACTTCAGCATTATTAGCTATTGTTCCTCCGGCAATCGTGGCTCGTGCAGCTCTACCCATCACCTGACCACTGATGATGGGAATATTGAGTCCAGCTTCAGCCTACCGGCCAATTTCACTGCGCCGGCTGCCGTAGGGTCATACAGCGAGACTCCTTAGTCCCCCGATAGCGCGGCGACATCTCCAGCTTGGTCGGCTTGCCTGAGGCCACAGTTATAATCCTGCTAAGCAATCGTTCACCTGCTGCCTACTTACCATGTAGAGTGCTCCACTCCTCATGTGTGGCCCATAGAGCACCTATGTTGAAGTACTTGTAAGGCCGATTGGCCAACGCTTCCTCATTCAGTTCTATCCCTAACCCTGGCTTGGTAGGCAAATCTACGAATTCGTCCTTCATGACAGGGAACGGGTCTTTCACAATCTCCTTGTAGTACGGTATATCAGGTGAGAAGAATTCGTGGATCAGGAAGTTAGGGGTGGCTGCCTCTAGCTGTATGCTGGCGGCGGTGAGGACAGGCCCGCCAGCACTATGAGGCGTTATACTTACATAGTAGGCGTGCGCCATATCAGCAATCTTCTTGGTCTCGAGGATGCCGCCCTCGTGGGCGATGTCAGGATTTATAATAGCTGCGGCCCTCTTCTCAAATACGTCGCGGAACCCCCACCTGGTGTAAATACGTTCTCCAGCAACCACAGGAATACTGATCGAAGATGCCACCATGGCTAAGTCCTCGACACTTGCATCGGTAGGAATAGGCTCTTCCCACCAGAAAGGACGGTATTGTTCCACCTCCCGGGCTACCTTTATGGAGTTATCCGGGCTCAGTCTGGCATGTACGTCGATCATCAATTCCACATTGTCTCCAACTGCCTCCCTTACCAGCCGGATAGCCTCGATAACTTGATTGGCCTGCTCTCGATCAATGAAGTAATCACATCCCTGCAACGGATCGAACTTAAGGGCTTTTGCCCCCTTATCCGCCATCTCCTTAGCCAGCCTGGCGTAGTCCTTGTGGGTCTTAGCCCCAAACCACCATCCGTTGTGGTAGATCTTGAGGCGGGGATTGCAGACCCCACCTAGCAGACTGTAAATAGGAACATTTAGGCTTTTCCCTAGAATGTCCCACATAGCCATCTCTAAGCCGCTTATGGCGCTATAAAGAACCACGGCAGGCCGCCAGTAGCTGTTGCGCAGCATAGTGCTGAAGTGCAACTCTATTTGCCGTGGGTCCTTTCCAATGAGATAGTTGCCTCCCATCTCATGGATCGCAGCCTCAGTAGCCTTGGCTGCTCCCTGGGTTGTCGCCTCGCCCCAACCACTAATTCCTTCATCTGTCTCGAGCTTGACGAATAGCCAGTTCCAAGCTGCACGGTAAATGAACGTCTTTATGTTTGTTATTTTCATCGTTTCCCTCCCTTCTTTTGTCCGATGCTCGGCATTGTTTCAAGTACACTATTTGTAAATGCTCACATCTCTGCAAATACTATCCTGAATCGCTTCTCACAAGTTCGCACAAGGCCCTTGCCACATTATCGGTGTTGTCTACTACGATTGCGTTTTCCTACATCTCAGAACCTCCTTGTACTGTTCCTATATGAATAATAACGACCCGGTAGCCCTATCGCGTCTGGCCCCATAGAGTGCTATTTTATCATCTTGCTAGGAAGCCAAAGCGAGTATGAAATAACAAGTATGCTTGTTCATCTTCCAATGTTTCTCTACCCAGCTCGGGCACTATGGAGTCAACTGGAGCCTCGACTGGATCAAGGGCACAAGCGATCAAATCTTGTAACGCTGCCCTTTCAGTATCTGTCTCTGCGAGATGGAGCACTGCTGCCTGCACTCCCATAGAAGCACGAGCTTGCCAGCGTGGCTGAGCCTGCTTCATAACAGCTATCGCGTGGTAACAGCCGGAAAAGGCGGCAGCGGCGTCATCGTCATCGTCATTCATTGAAAATGACAGGAGATTCTTGATAATGTCTTCCGCCTCACGCGGTATTTCTATTGCGCTTTCCTGCTCTCACTATATCATAGCATAAACTGCTTGAATATCCGCATTACTTACCTTATCATCCTATCTGTGGCCCAATTAGCCCATAATTGCCAGCCCTAAGGCGGTAGCCCCCGCCGGCGGACATCCTGCGTCCACAACTACCATCGAGAAAATAGATGGTCCAGCAGCGAGCGAGTAAATCATAATGGCACAGTACAAGGAGGGCTGTAGGATTAAGGCCCAGAGAGAACCGCCAAGAAAGCTGACTGAATGGCCTCCCATGATATTCCTTGGTGAAGAACAGCAAGGGACCTTCGCCAAAGAAAGTCTCCCCAAAGCAATCTGAACTTTCCGGTCACTTTGACATTCCTTTAGGTGTTGACTTGCCTGAAGTCTTAGAGCATAGAACTGGCACTCAACAGAAGAAAAACATAGAGAGCTATAGACTTGCGCTAGCATTTCCCCATGTGCTTTTATTAGTATTCTAAATAGAGAAGCAGCCCTCATACAATTGACTGTTTAGTTAGCAGCTCGTGTCATGACTTCCGTTGTTCTCGCCGGTGGCAAAAGTTCCAGGTTTGGCTGGAGTAAGGCTCACCAGACCATTGGTGATAAGAGCCTTATTGAGTGGGTAGTTGACCGCCTTGCCAAGATCAGCACGGAGATCATCATAGTAACCGGACAAGAGGATTGCTTCACTTCGCTCGCAGCTAACATGCCCCTCTCGTTAAAGATAATAACCGATATCCATCTTGGAAAAGGTCCGCTTGGAGGCATCTACACAGGTCTAGTGGCCTTGGCCAACCCACGGGCTATTGTTGTTGGCTCCGATATGCCTTTTCTAAACACTGCCTTGCTTAGCTACATGATTCAGCACTCCCAGGCCTTTGATGCAGTCATTCCTCGGATAGGAAAATGGATAGAGCCGCTTTGCGCAGTGTATTCTAGGAATTGTCTAGCTCCCATCCAAAGGTTACTGGAGCGTAATGAATTGAGGATTAGCAAGCTTCTTACCATGGTCGAGGTGAAGTACGTTGAAGAAGCTGAAATAAATAGATTTGACCCGGAGCACCTAAGTTTTTTCAATATAAACACTAAGGCTGATCTAGATAAGGCAAGGAGACTGACATTCCAGAAGGGACTCGCCAACGGGAAATCTTAATGTCTTAAGAGTTGAGGGCTCCTGAGCTTATCTTAGATTGGAACTTCAACCCTTACGGTAGTTCCCTTATGCGGCTCGGATTGAAGTGTTAGCTTGCCTCCGATGAGTAGGGCTCGCTCCTGCATTCCAGCTAGACCAAGTTTTCCCATGCTAGCTAGCTCTTCTACCTTTTCTGGTAACTCAAACCCCTTGCCGTTGTCCTTAACAGTCAAAGTGATTTCGCTATCGCCAAATTCCATTGTAATCCAGACGCACGTTGCCTCTGCATGCCTTCTGACATTGTTTAGCGCCTCTTGAGCAATGCGGAACAGCATTAGCTGAACCTCATCTGGCAAGCTCCTCTCATTGCCTACTACTTCGACGTGACCATCGATTCCCTGCTTTTCAATTGGCTCATCTACCATCCATTCAAGTGCTGCTATCAAGCCTAAATCATCCAATATGCGTGGTCTTAAGTCCCGGGCGCAAAGTCGCAATCTTTCCAATGCTTCATTGCTCAGGATACGCAAATCTCCTATTTTCTCCCTAAGTAGCTTAGATAGCTTCGGTCGAGTGCTTGTGGTGATTGCGTCCAAGCGTTGGCTAAGAAGAAGCAGGGGCTGAGCTACATCATCGTGCAACTCTAAGGCAATGCGCTCCCTTTCCCTCTCCTGTACCCTGATGCAAAGTTGGGTATAGAAGCGCGTGTTCTCCTGTAATTGCCTTTCTTCGGTTACATCTCTAGCGATATGCTGAAAGCCTTTCACTTCCTTATCAATGATGACCAAACTGGAAGCAATCTTTGCTATTCGCGTTACTCCGTCTTTCCTGAGCAATTTCCATTCATAAGGTTCTTCAAGTGACTCTCCATTGAGCAGTCTATCTTGAACCTCTTTGACTAAACCTAAAGATCTATCGGTAATGAATTCCCTAACATTGGCGCCAATTAATTCCTTTCGGGAATATC
>CAZJGF010000005.1:0-26539 GCA_964545665.1 uncultured Dehalococcoidales bacterium | reverse complement strand
TAACCTCCTCAGTAGATTTTCGTAATTATACCATGAGACAAATTAAACTGAACTTGCGACCTTATCAATTTGAGAGCTTATCTAACCTAGCAAACCTTGTTGAGCACTAACTAACCTATCAACTTCAGCAGTTTTTTGTTCCCAACCAATTAACACAAACCGCGATCTTTAAATTACTCAATACATCGTATAGACTATCTTGGTGTAAATTTTGCTGTTAGCTGATAGTTTGATTGGGGAGGTCTTGAACAATGGATGCAAGCGGTGTTGCCAAAACAGAAAGTGTACCTTTTGACCGCTCCTATGGTGGCTTGGTTCGCACTGAGACGCAGAGTGGAATACCGGTTAAAGCAGTATATACCCCGGAAGACATAAAACATCTGGACTATGAGCAAGACTTAGGCAATCCCGGTGACTATCCTTATACCAGAGGTATATACCAGGAAATGTATCGGAATAAGCTATGGTTGAAGTCTTTTATAGTCAGTTACACCACGCTTGAAGAGACAAATGAAGCTTTTAGGCAGTATATTGCCGCCGGCCAGACGGCGCTTCGCCTGCTGGCTGATTTGCCTATACAAAGTGGGATAGACCCAGACCATCCCTCGTCCTGGAATAGTATGTTATGTGGCGGCTGCTCAACCTATTCATTGGAAACTTACGAGACGATGCTTGATGGACTCCCACTAGAAAATATTGATTATGAGCTTGCCCATTCTTCAATCTCCAGTCCGCTATTCTTTTATAGTCTACTCGTAGCTATGATGGAAAAACGGGGGCTAAACATAGCTAACCTTCGTGGTAACGCCATAAATGACCCTATACGAGCCAGGCTTGTTTATGAATCCCCTGACTTTCCTACCGAGATAAATCGAAGGGTTTGTGAAGACTTATTGGAGTTTGGTGTCAAAAACACGCCCAAATGGTATGCGTTTGCTCCTAATGGGGTTGACCCGCAGCAGATGGGAATGAACGTTTTTCAGGAAGTAGCTGAGGTTTTAGGTGTTGCCATAGCAGTCTATGGAGATATGATTAAACAGCGAGGATTCAAGCTTGATGACTTTGGGGGAACGGTATTCTCCATGGATGCTGAATCAGACTTCTTTGAGACGATAGCCAAATTTCGAGCGGCAAGAAAAATGTGGGCAAAAATAGCTAAGGAGAGGTTAGGGGCAACCACACCCCGGGCTATGAGTTTGCGCATTGGTATTAGAACATCAGGGCTCTCTTTGCAAGCTCAAAAACCGTTGAATAACGCAGCCAGGGTTACCTTACAGATACTGAGTTGCATATTAGGTGGGGTAAATTCTCTTGATGCCTCAAGTATTGATGAAGCTGTTGGCTTACCTTCCTATGAAGCACGGATGTTTAATCTTGATACCCAGCATATTATTACTCATGAGGCAAATGTTCCCCTGACTGTTGACCCATTGGGTGGCTCTTATTACGTTGAGTGGCTCACCAGTAGAATCGAAGAAAAGGCGTATGAATTGCTTGAGGAAATAGATGGGAGGGGTGGCATGTGGGAGTGCCTTGAATCAGGGTGGTTAAAACAGCAGGCGGAGGCTAGCAGGTTAAAGGTACAACGAGAGCAGAGCATAGGGGAAAGGCTTATAGTAGGCGTGAATGCCTTTCGAGGAGAAGAGGGACCAATAAATAAGGCCGTTAGGGGTACCACCTACAAGGTGCCTTCTAAACAGGCGAGGCTCCGCGTAATACGTGCTATCAGGCAACTTAGAGAGAAACGTGACCAGCGAAGGACAGGGGACACTTTGAAAGAGCTCTATCAAGCGACCAGGGAAGGTAGGAATGTGGTGCGTCCGGTCATTGAAGCCGCTAAGGCAAGCGCAACTATAGGCGAAGTAGTCGGGACGATACGGATGGCTTACAACTATGACTATGACCCATTAGCTGTAATAAGTGAGCCGGCTTTCATAAATGAATTGGTTGGCAGGTAATTAGCGATGGCGAGTTCTAAGAAGCCAATACGTATTGTCATAGGCAAGGTGGGGTGTGACATCCATGAAAGGGGCATCTACGCCTTAATGCAAGCCTTTAGGGATAAGGGCATGGAGGTGGTTTATACGGGCAGGTATCAAACACCCGAAGCAGTGGTCAAGACTGCAATAGAGGAGAGTGCCCACGTTATAGCTTTAAGTGACCACACCGGTAGCATGCGGTATATAGCTGCTGATGTAATGGCAGCACTTAAGAAACACAAGGCAGGTAATATTTCTGTAGTCGCGGGCGGACTAATACCGCCACAGGATATACCTGTCTTGGAAAAAATGGGAGTCACCGGCAACTATGGCCCGGGTACTCCCTTAGATGTGATTGTTAATCATGTTGTTAGCAGGGTTGAAAAGGGAGCCAAAAATCCTTCTAGTAAAGGCAAAACAGACTATGCTAAACAAGTTTCCTCACACCCAAGGGTGTAAGGCTACTTCTATATCTCTACCCATAACTCCCAGTCATACTCTTCCTCAACCAAGGGTGGAAGGAACACAGAGTCCTGAACTTTGGCAATTTCACCCTTGCTAGGTACTCCATCTGCCTGGGCTCGCTCCTCTTTCTCTTTTAATGCTGCATTGGGTGAGCCCATTTTATGGCCTGCGCCTCTGGGCTAAACAAGCCACACGACAAGGCCACGTATGGCCTCGGACAAGGCTAGCACAAGCTAATATGGTATCCTCCATAGATTCTTATGAAGTTCCTATCCCTTAGTGGGAGAGGATTAAAGTGGGGGTGAATTTTCTCATCCCTCTACCTCCCTCCCACTAGGGGAGGGAGGATTATGAGGAGTTTTGTGGTCAACTGTGATAGCCTATTCTTGCCAACTAAGTAGACACGGTACCTAGAAGTTCGGCTCCTTCAGATGATAACTCGTACTTCTCACCCTTCTCGATGGCTAGACCAGCCTGAGCTAGTTCTCGGAGCCCACTTCTCACTCGGAAAAGTGGCAGTCCAGCATTTCTGGCGATTTCTTCAGCTGAGCTGGGCCCTGGCTTGAGAGCGCGAAGCATCTTGGTGCCTGACTCGGTAGGTTTTCCATCAGGGCTAATACAGGCCATGTTCGCCTCCTATTTTTATCTACAGCTTCTTTCTACAGAGATACCAATCTACGCACTCGTATCCTTGCTTGACCCTCTCCTCGGCTGCTTCCTGTGTCTTTGGTGGCGGCACCACTACCATATCACCCGGTCTCCAGTTAGCCGGAGTAGCTACGGCATTCTTGTCCGTCGTTTGCAGGGCGTCTACTATTCTCAGTATTTCATCCATATTCCTGCCGGTGGTCAGCGGGTAATAAAGTATCGTCCTGATAATCTGGTTCGGGTCTATGACGAACACGCACCTGACAGTCTCAGTCTTGCTCTGACCGGGGTGAATCATACCATAGGCGAGAGAAACCTCCTTGTTAAGGTCAGCGATAATTGGGAAGGGTATCTTTACCTTAGTTTTCTCCTCTACATTGCGCACCCAAGCGATGTGTGAGGAAACGCTGTCAACGCTTAGGCCGAGAAGCTCTACGCCACGCTTTTGTAGTTCTGGAAAGATTTCAGCGAAAGCCATGAACTCAGTGGTGCACACCGGGGTGAAATCCGCCGGGTGGGAAAACAGGATGAGCCAGCTCCCCTTAAAATCTTCCAGCTTAAGCACTCCGTGAGTAGTTACTGCTTCAAAAGCTGGCGCTGGCTCACCTATCCGCGGCATATGACCTACTTCTTCTCTTAGTTCCTCCATGTTTACCTCCTCTATTTCAATTTCTCTGTTATCACGACTCACTTGTTCACTCTACATATCCACCCTCCTTTCTCTATCCTGTTAACTAAGAATCCTCCTTCGCAATCCAATTCTCAAAAATCAATACCGATACATAATTATCCCGCGATGCTGATTTCTTGAGCGCTCTCCCATAGACCATGAATGTTGCACAAGGCTAGAGCATAGATAGTGCCTGGCTTGGTTATCTTCATAGAGAATGACGCTTCGTGATTGGTGTAGACAGGCCCTGTATTAGGCCCTTCGACCGATTCGCCATGGGCTGTGAATTCAAAATGGCCTACTTGATAGGTGAACTTTTCTCCCTCGGGGTGAAACAAAACATCTATCCAGCGAATATGGTGCTCTGTGGTGTTGGGATGCGCTACTGCCTTACCCAGGCTGACCTTGACCTCAAATAGCTCACCTGGTTTCACCTCGGAAGGGCACTCAATTGCCGGTACATGCTTCTCTTGCTTCCAATCTGCTGACTGAAAATGCTCTCCTAACCTTTTCATTGCTAACCTCCTCCTTTCTTTCCATTCGTCTTGGCGATTCCTTTTCCTTTACCACTCATCATTTGATTCCCGCCTTTCTATTGGTCATAATTTGGTTAGATGTATTGCAGACTGAGTCCTCCTCGCTTTTGTGTTGCACCATCACATTGTGCACCTTCTTCTTGTAGTTTCTCACAAAGTCAGAACACCAAGACTCGATACTCTGCGTCGATGTAGCGAGCTATACTGGGGTGACCTGACATCTCCTTGCACAGGGGAAGGCCTTGCTCCTTGGCACTTTCTAAAGAGCCTGTCTGAGTGGAACAGGCCTGGCAAACACAATCAATAAGTCCGGCCTCCTTGACCTTTGCGTATATTTTAGCAAAGGGCTTATCAGGCTCTGCTAGTTCCTTTATCTGCTTGGTGGCACTTCCCTCTATTATCAGCTTTATGTCATAACCCTTTTCCTTCATCTCCAAGGCATTTAGCAAAGCGTGGAAGAAATACATTGTCTCACCATTGAAGGCAAAGATGGCTACTTTCTTATTCATGTTACACTCCTTTTCCAGCTACTACGTGGACAATATATGCACCGGCCTCTCCCTTACCCTTGCCAACCTCGATTAATGGGACATGTTTCTCTTCCCATCAGGCTCGTTGCTTTTTTCAAGATATCTCCGAACTTCATTTGTTCACCTCCCTTCTTCTTTCCTAGAGAAAACGCTGCTAAGCGAAGTTCTGACTTCTGTGCTTTTCTGCAATCATACTGGCCAGATTGTCCAGGGCCTTGAAGTCGGATTCCTTGGGGAGTCCCTTGCTAATTACAGTATCTAGCACCTCGACCTTCAAGTTAGGAATCATTCCTTGAAGCTGTTCTACTGCCCTGCCACCCCAGCCATAGGAGCCGATAATCGAGATAAACTGAAGTTTAGGCCTTAGGGCATTGGCTAGGAGTGCAGCATAAGCGACATTGGGATGCGGACCAGCCAGAACAGTAGGAGTACCGATGACCATGGTAGCTGCATCCACCAGTGCCATTGCCAGTTTCCCGACATCTGCTGCAGACAGGTTGAACTGTTTAACCGTGACGCCCCTATCGGCCAAAGCCCCGACGAAATACTCTACCATCTTGTGGGTGCTGCCATGCATAGAGATGTAAGGCAAGACAACGATATTTCTGGGTGGATCGAAAACCCAGCTATGATAGGCTTCTAAGATGAACGAGGGTTTGGCATGCATGGGACCGTGGCTGGGGGCAATGCTGTCGATCTGGTAATGCCTTATTTTCTCCAGATGTTTCTGGATGTTAGTGCGGAAGGGCATCATGATTTCAGCATAATACCTCTTGGCTGCTTCGTAGCCTTGCCCCTCGTCGGTCACATACAAATCTGTGGTGGCGAGATGGGAGCCGAAAAGGTCACAGGGAAAGAGCACCTTATCCTCACGAAGATATGTGAGCATGGTCTCAGGCCAGTGCACCCACGGAGCATGGATAAACTCCAGGGTTCTATCTCCCAGGGATAAAGTCTCACCATCGTTCACAGTGATAAACCTGTTATCAGGGACAAGTAACAGATCCATAAGCATACCCTTCCCTTTGGGTGTGGTGACCACTTTGGCATCGGGATACTTCTCTAGAACCTTAGGTATAGAGCCAGAATGGTCCTGCTCGGCGTGGTTGGCGATGACGTAGTCAATAACAGGAATATCTTCTAGATAAGACATGAGCACCTCTGTCACGGAAGGATCAACGGTATCTATTAGCGCTACTTTCTGGCTGCCCTGCACCAGATAAGCGTTGTAGCTTGTTCCATCGGGAAGCGGTATTAGAGCATCAAAGAGACGTCTATCCCAGTCAATTGCTCCAACCCAGTGGACTTTGGGTCTTATTTCTCTCGGTTTCATTCTGCCCCCTCCTTCAGTATTCTAACAGCCTTTTTTCTCCCTCAATCTTCTTTATTTGCGTGATATCCTGGGTGGCTTCCAAGGTGCCCAGGTATTTGCCTGTCTTATCCCTTACAGGAAAATATCTAATATATACTTTCTTGTCGCCGAGATTTATCCAGAAATCCGCTGACTCTCTTTTGCCACTCTTCAGGTCAGACAATACTTGGTTCACTTTATCCACGCTTTGCTTTGGGTGACAATTTTTAACGGGCTTACCAATTACAGAAATTGGCCGTTTGAAGATTCTCGTTTCATGTTTATTCCAAAATCTAACTAAATCGTTCTCGTCAACGAAAGAGATCTCTACCGGTATTGCCTCTAATAGTCCTTCCAATTGCTCTTTGTTCAGATTTTCTATCATTACTACACCTCGATCACTCTTCCAGTTTTTCGAAATCACTCTTAGCCGCTCCACAGACAGGGCATACCCAGTCATCTGGTATTTCCTCGAACGGTGTTCCTGGAGCAATGCCGCCATCTGGGTCTCCTAGTTCCGGGTCATATATATAGCCACAAACAGTGCACCTATATTTGGCCATTTTGGGTGCTCCTTTCTTTTCTTCGATATAGCTGGGAGCTGTCTTAGGAGTGGTGCCGCGCTTGACCTGATGATAGTAGGCATAGGTCATCGGCTCGCCTTCTTTGAGGATATCCGCGCCCACAAGCTCGCCGACGAAAATGGTATGGGTTCCTACATCTAATTCTTGACTTACCTTGGCTTCTAGATAAGCGAGGGAATTGTCAATAAGCATGGGAGCATGGGTCTCGCCTTTTTTGTAACCAATGCCCTCAAATTTGTCTATGTCCCTGCCTGACTTGAACCCAAAGCGGCCGATGAAAGAGAGCGGCGTATCCTGCGGCAGGACTGACACGGCTAACACTTTGCTTTCCTCGATAAACTCATGGGTCAGATTAGTTTTGTTAATGCTTACAGCGATTGTTGGTGGCTCAGAGGTTATCTGAAACACGGTGTTGGCGATTTGCCCATTTATTTTATCTCCCTTTATCGAGCTTACCACGTACAAACCGTAGCCTAACTTATATAGGGCTTTAGGATTCACTTCTCACCTCTCTTAGTTCTATCTACATTAGGTCCTTCTCGCTGGCTTCGACGGCCTTCCGCAATTCGGCGCTTAACATTGGCGGTAGTCCTTCGATGTCCACCCGGAGAAAGCCCCGGACTATAGTGGCTGTAGCCTCAGATCGACTTAGCCCTCGGGCCATCAGATACTCCACTTCTTCCTCAGCTATCTTGCCCACTGCTGCCTCGTGGGACAGGTCAATGCCGGCCAGGTTACCCTTAAGTTCAGGTATGGCGTGAATGGTACCTGCTCCCTGCAAAATAAGCCCTCGGCATTCAAGATGCCCCTTTACATCAGGTGCATTACCTTCTATGTAGCCACGAGCAATGATCTCGCCTCCAATAGTTATGGCCCGTGATACGATTTCTGTCTTTGCTCCCTTGGCGTTGAGGATCGCCCGGGCACCAACATCCAGTGATGACCCTTGGGCTGCTACTAGAATGCTGTTATACCTGACAACAGCATTTTCACCTATGCATTTGGCTGCAGGATACATTTGCAGTGAACGTACCGGCTTCATAAGCACGTAGTTGCTTAGGAATACGCCATCTTGTTCAACAACTATTCCAGTGCGAGGGCGGACCGCTACCTCTGGGTTCCAGTTGTGTATCATGGTAAAAGTAACCTTTGCTCCTCTCTTTACGTAGAACTCGGATACTCCGAGATGCAGTCCGCTTTCCTCGTTGGAGGCGGTAGTACAACCAGTAATGATGTGTAGCTCTGAGCCCTCTTCAGCAATAATGATATTGTGCACGTTCTGGGTTAGCTGCGCTTTTGTCAGGTAGAGACAAGCCTGGACCGGGTAGATGCTCTTGGAGCCAGACAGAGACCGGATGAAATAACCGTTATGCTGGTTCAGTTCGACACTAGCAGTGTACTTGTCAGTATCTACGACTACTGCCTGCCACCAGTAGTCAGACAGCCAATCATACTTTTCTAGAGCCTGGCTGGTAGCCATGACTTCTATGCCCTCTTGCCTGATTGAGCTATGCACTGGAGTGTTATCCATCTGGATAAAGGTTCCTGACCTTTGACTGCTGTCGTCCAGCATGACCCC
Source organism: uncultured Dehalococcoidales bacterium (assembly GCA_964545665.1). Taxonomy (GTDB): domain Bacteria; phylum Chloroflexota; class Dehalococcoidia; order GIF9; family AB-539-J10; genus CAZJGF01. The sequence goes on along the minus strand of CAZJGF010000005.1, from coordinate 18,197 downwards.
TACATCCAGCATCTGCTTCTTGGCTACAGCAGAAAGCTCCGACGGGTCAGCCTGGTAAGGTTGTTCAGTGCCTGAGCTCGCATAACTACTCAAATCTATATCCTTGCCGAAGGCTGCCGGCTTTGCCAACGCAGCCTTAGCTTTATCCCGGTATGACTTGGGAGATTCTATTTCACGCACTTGGCGCACTCCTCGTAGCCCTTTTCTTTGATTGTGGCCAAAATCTCATGAGGGTCACCCTGGCAGATTATCCTGCCGTCAAGCATGACGTAGCCGGTGCGGCCATTAACGTAATCCAAAATATGACCAGTATGGGTTATGATGAGTCCAGCGTGCTTGCGATCACGTATTCGGCGATTCTTCTCGAGTAGCTCGTTTATCAACTCGCCTATAAGGGCTATATTTACTAGGTCAACGCCGGACTCAGGCTCGTCTAGTAAGCTCAATTCGGGTTTTTGAGCCAGTAGCTGCATCATCTCCGAGCGCTTTATCTCGCCTCCAGAGAATCCATAGTTTGTCTCTCTATCCAGGAAATCAACCAGATCGGCCTTCTCAGCTAGCCTGCTGATACTCTTCTCATTTCTTTGCCCTTTGAGACAGGCAGCCACCATATCGCGCGTCTTAACACCGCGAACTACCGGTGGTCGCTGAAAGGATATGCCGATCCCCAAGCGGGCCCTTTCGTCCAGCGGCAGCATGGTTATGTCCCTTCCCTTGAAGAAGATGTTGCCTTTGCTTATCTGGTACCTAGGAAAGCCCATTATGGCCATGAGGAGGGTGCTTTTCCCACTTCCGTTGGGACCGAACAGAACATGAGTCTCGCCAGATCTGATTTCCAAATCTATGTCATGCAGGATCTGTTTGTTCTCCACTCCCACAGTTAGCTGTTTAATGCTTAATACAGTTTCACTCATGTTAACAATTCCACTAATTGCTTGTTCAACCTCCTTCTAAAGTCCAGTGTTCCTTCACAGTAAACCATCCTGCAGGATCAGTAAGATATTCGTATGAATCGAGGAGGGCAAGGTGATGTCCTCGCTCCTCGGCAGCGAGGGCTTGATAGAACCGCCTTTGCAAAGGGGAGGTGCTTTGCTCGCTTTGGGAACGATAAAGGTCGTAAGTCTTAAGCTCCATATTCATAGCTGTCTCAATAACATCAAGTTCAGACTCGGCTATCTTGATTTCACTGCCTAGCTCCTTGCTGGCTTTGAGAAATATGGTCTCGAGCTGTTTCCCTTTCTCAGATGGCGGTTCCACAGCAGGCCAATCCTGACCCTTCTTCAGCGCTTCATATATTTCCTCGAATTTCCTATGATGGTCATCTTCCTCACTGGCCAGTCTGTGAAATAGCTCCCTGGCTAGCTTGTTGCTGCTCTTCTCACCTGCCTGTTGGTAGAACTCCTTGCCGTCTATCTCCATTTGAATTGCGGACTGGAGTATCTCCATCGTTTTCGTTATTTCCTCCTGCTGCATTTCTGGCCTCCTTTCTAGGCGAATTCTCTCTTAAGACTGGAGAGCTGTCTTATATGGGATTTTTCCTCATTGAGTATCTTATCTATGCTTGGCCGGTCTTGCTTCGGAACAAGGTCGCGCATCTCGCTGTAAAATAGAATGGAGTCCTTTTCTGCACCCAGCGCTAGCTGGATCGCCTCGGCCGGGCTAGCTGCCTTCTGTGCCATTTGCCGGGCAACCTTATCATCAGTAAACACAGTTGAGTCAATCAGTGCCTTTAGATACTGTTCATATTCCTCCGCAGCTTCACCAGCATAGGGTGGCTGATACTTGCCTGCCGAATCCAACATATTTTGAAAGATTTTTATGTGCTCTCGTTCCATATCAGCCAGATGATTGTAGGTGTCTTTGAGTGAAGCATCCGTGGCTGACTCGGCGAGCGAGCTGTAGTAGGCCACCCCGTTCCTCTCGATCCCCAGGGCAACTTCAATAAGCTCACTGCTGGTAAATATGGCCATAATTCGACTCCTCCTTCATAGCCTTAATCTCTGAAGATAGCGGTGGGCTTGAAGGGCAGCTTTAGCTCCTTCCCCGGCAGCCACCACTATCTGTTTTTCAGGCACATTGGTAACGTCTCCAGCAGCAAAGAGCCCGGGCACATTCGTTTCATTGGCGCAATTAACCTTGACTTCCCCAAGGTGGTTTAGACTAGTCACCTTCCCCAGTACCTCCGAGTTTGGAAGAAGTCCTATCTCGACAAAGACGCCGCCAACATCCAACCCCTTTTTCTGTTTACTTTTCAAGCTCCTTATTTCTATGCCCTCGACACGATTTCCCCCCTTTATCTCCAGGACTTCGTGCTCGAGGAAGACAGTCAGGTTGCTGGCGTTGCTTACCTTGTCGATTAATACTTGGTCACCAGTGAGAGGAGTCAGCGATACGAGATAGACCTGTTCGGCAATCTTGACCATATCATCGGCAGCCTCTAAGGCTGAATTGCCTCCACCGATGACAGCGACTGTTTCACCAGCAAAAAGGGGGCCGTCACAGATAGCACAGTAGGTAACTCCTCTGCCGAGCAGCTCCTTCTCCCCAGGAACATTTAGCTGGCGAGGCCGCTTGCCCGTGGCCACCATGGCCGTCTTAGCTTGGTGGTTTTCACCTTTCTCCGTCTTCACCTCAAAGCCTCCGTCTATTGTGGACAGGCTTTCGACTCTCTGGCCAATCTTGACCTCCAAAGGAAACTGCCTTACTTGTTCCTCGAATTTCTGCATCAACTCGGGACCTTCGATGAATTGATAGCCCATATAGTTTTCTACGCTAGCGGTCCAGAGGACTTGCCCTCCCAGGTTATCGCTGACAAGCAGTGTATTCAGTCTTCTCCTGGCTGCATAGACCGCTGCCGTCATACCAGCCGGGCCAGCACCAACAATAATCAGCTCATACATAACTTCCTCTGCTGAACTAAAGACCTAGTTTCTCTTTAAGCTGTGCCTCGTTGAACCCTACCAATACTTCGCCATCGAAACAAATTGTAGGAACGGCTAGTGACTGACATCTACGCGCCATCTCGTCGCGGGCCGCTTTATCTTGGGCTACATTAAATTCCTGATACTTGATGCTGTTATCATCCAAGAATTTCTTAGCCATTTTGCAATAAGGGCAGCCGGGAGTGGTGTAGACCTTAACTTCTCGTGCCATTTCTCACTCCTTAGTCTTTGAGCAGGGGGCAGAGCAAGCAAGAAATCACTTGACCTTGACCTCAATCTTCTTTGGTTTGGCTTCTTCTGCTTTGGGCAGTGTGATTTCTAGGATGCCATTTTCGTAGCTGGCTTCCACTCTCCCAGCCTCTACTGCTGCCGGCAAGGCAACGGAGCGTGAGAACTTACCGTAGCATAGTTCACACCGGTAGTAGTCTTCGTCCTTGACCTCAGATTCAGCCTTGCGCTCTCCCTTGATGGTCAAAGTGTCGCCCAGAACTGAGATATCGACCTCGTCTTTTTTCATCCCGGGAAGCTCAGCTCTGACTATGAATTCGTTGGCTTTCTCGTAGATCTCCACACTTGGCGTCCAGCCTACTTCCTCAGTAGGTACACGCCACCAAGTTAGTGGACGCCTGGCGGCTATGAGTGGATACCTCACCATTTCATCCATGCGCCGCTCCATCTCCCTGAGTTCGTCCCAGGGTCGCCATCGTTCCATTGCCATATTCCCTTACCTCCTTTGTTGCTAGTCTCCATCCCAAATAGGCAATGCCCTGCCCCTCTGCTTCCAGGTAAATAGAAAAGCTAGCAAACCCCGAAAGGTTACTAGCTGTATTCATGTCCAGCCGTCACTTGGATGATTTGGACTGTCGCAACATGTACATCCCCCTCCACTCTCTTTGATGCACCAATGAGACCAAGATGCGAGGCTAACTAACGTGTTATTATATCGTTCAGAAGGGGGCGTTGTCAAAATCAACGGGTGATATGTGGAGAAACAAGCTGCTGGCCAAGACGGAAGGCATCTTGCAAAGCTGTAGCGTGCTCCCTAATTTTGGCCTTGCCATCAATACCCCTGATTAGTAAATCTCCGGCATATTTCACGCCAATGGCATCGAAAAAATATCTTACCGTAAGTACTACACCATCAAACAGCCGTTCCCCTTGAGTAGCACCAACCGAGATGAACACTCCTCTCCGTATCCGTCTATCCTCCTTCCCCATGCCCAGTACGTATTTTCTTACCCAAAGCGCCTGACATCTATCTACTATTGCCTTCGCTTGGCTGGTAAGGCCGTAGAAGAATATGGGTGAGGCGAACACGATATAGTCAGCTTCCAGAAGCTTCTCGTAAAGCTGTTGCATATCATCTTTGATGGCACACTTTCCATCTTTACGGCAGGCATAGATTTCCAAACACGGCTGGATCTTAAGCTCAGAAACGGCCACCTTTTCCACTTCTGCTCCCATCTTCTTGGCTCCTGCCAATGCTGTATCGAGAAGGATCTCAGTGTTGCTTTGCCTTCTGGGACTACCCATGATACCTAATACTTTCATGTCGCGCTGCCTTAACTCAATATCTTTCAGTTTTGTGCTTAGGGCTATATTATACCTACTGGGTCAACATCCACCGTCCAGCCCTGAGGCAAGGCCATCTGCGATAAGAACTGGTCGAGGTCGTTACCTCGAATAATGATCTGCCAGCGATATCGGCCTCTAACCCTGGCGGCAAAGGCAGGCACAGGACCGATCAAGCTTAAGTTGGTTATACCTGTTCTCTCTTTTTCGTTGAGAATAACTTGGCTCATCCTCTCTGCCTCGCGGCGACAAAGCTCATTGTTAGTATGGGCGTAAACCAAGCGGGTGAACTGACTGAAGGGAGGGTAATCATAACGGCGTCGATACTCTATCTCCTGGTTGTAGAAGCCCAGATAATCATGCTTGGCGGCAGATTGAATAGCGTAGTTATCAGGGCTATATGTTTGAATGATGACTTCTCCTGCCTTAAGCCCACGTCCGGCTCTGCCAGCTACTTGACATAAGAGTTGGAAGGCACGTTCACCTGCTCGAAAGTCAGGAAAGTTGAGCCCGGTATCAGCACTGATTATCCCGGCTAAAGTCACTTGGGGCATGTCTAAGCCCTTAGCTATCATCTGAGTGCCAATAAGCACGTCCGCCTTACGGTCACGAAAAGCGGTCAATAACTCCTCGTGAGCGTGTCTCTTTGTGGTTACATCCTTATCCCAGCGAAGCAGTCTAGCTTGCGGGAAAAGGCACTTGACCTCATCTTCTATTCTCTGCGTGCCAATGCCGAAGAACTTGAGGCGGCGGTTAAGACATTGGGGGCAAGCTTGAGGGACTGGAGTAGAGTAATGACAGCGGTGGCAAGTTAGCTTTCTCTCCATAGAATGGTAGGTAAGGGCTATGGAGCAGCGTGGGCAGCGAAAGACAAAGCCGCAATCGCGGCACTGAACAAAGGTAGCTGTGCCACGACGGTTGAGAAAAAGAATTACTTGTTCATCTCGCCTAAGCGTTTCTTTCATAACAGCTAATAATGAACGGCTAAACAAACTTGTGTTCCCTGCTCTAAGTTCCTCTTTCATATCTATTATGTTTACTTCGGGGAGGGGAGAATAGCCACGGGGAGTGATCCTCTCTCTTAGTTCCACTAGGTGATACTGTCCTAATTGTGCCTTATGGAAGGTCTCAATATCTGGGGTAGCGCTGCCCAGGATAACAACAGCATCGCTAAGCCGAGCTAATCTAATAGCCACGTCTCTGGCATGATAGCGAGGTGATCTATCTTCTTGTTTGTATGTCCATTCGTGCTCCTCATCAATAATAATGAGGCCGAGGTCAGGCAGGGGGGCGAATAGAGCGCTCCTTGGCCCAATAACTACATCACAGTTTCCTTCTTTTATCCACTGCCACTCATCAAACTGCTCGCCTGGGGAGAGACCACTATGCAGTACTGCTACACGTCCAGGAAAGCGGCTAGCAAATCTGTCCACGGTTTGTGGAGTAAGGGCGATTTCAGGGACAAGGCAGGCGCTTTGCCTACCTGTCGCGATGACTTTAGCTAAAGCTCCTAAGTAAATTTCAGTCTTGCCACTGCCAGTAACGCCGAAGAGGAGGAAAACGGGCGGTGAGCCGCGGTTCCAGTTATCTTGGATTGATTTCCACGCGGCTTGTTGCGATAAGGTAAAAACCGGCGGTGAAGTGGGTGTGAAGCTAAGGTGGGACATTGGATCACGCCTCACGTGAACTGGCTCTATTGAAACCAAATGGTGATTTTCCAAGGTTCTAATAACTGCTAGAGGGCAATGAAGACGACTCCTTAGTTCATTGACAGGGATAGGCTGCGTTTGTTGGTTCAGGAAATCTAGCAACTCCGCCTGCCTGTAGGCCCTGCATTTGTTCAGCCGAGTCATTTCACTCTTAATCTCATCTTTGTCAGCTGTCAGTTTCACATAAGGAATTGTCTTTGGCTTCACTCTAGGTGGTTCAAGTTCCTGATTCATTGTTATTAGCTGGCGGTGAACAAGTTGATCGGTGAGTTGCTTGGCTTTCTTCGCGCCAAACTTCCTCTCCAGTTCCTTTAAGCTTGCCTTGCCTGTTTTCTCTATGAGATGGAGGGCTTGCCTTTGCTCCGGGGTAAGTGATGGCAAGCTATCCTGACAGCCTACTAGCCGAAGATAGGTGATAGTCTGCCTCTGAAAGCCTGGAGGTAACATTAAGGCAATGGCATCGAAAAGGGGACAAAGATAGTGCTCGCTTACCCATTGGGCAAGCTCGATTTGCATCGGGGAAAGTAAGGGATAATCCGTAGCGGGTTCGAGTATTTCTTTAGTTGCTTGAACTGACGGTTGCTCAGATAGTCCGACAACGATGCCCTGGATGACTCTAGCCCCGAAGGGAACCCAAACTGCCTGTCCTACGTCGATGTTTAGCTTCGATGGAATGGCGTAACAGAAAGAGGAACGGCTTCCAGGGGAGTTAACTGCTACCTCAGCATAACTCATTCAAGATACTTGGAGGGTCTAATCCTCCTCTTGCGGCGGAGCTTGTTCCACTACCTTCTCTCGTCTTTCCTTAAGTCGGGCCTGCTTAGCACTGAGCTGACGCATATAATAAAGCTTAGCTCGGCGTACCTTGCCTTGCTTGAGTACCTCTACGCCCTGGATATGAGGAGATTGGAAGGGAAAAGTGCGCTCTACTCCAATCCCGTGGACTACCCGCCTTATGGTAAAATTTCCGCCATCAACACCCTTTCTGGTCCTGATCACCATTCCTTGGAAGTGCTGCAAACGCTCCTTGCCTCCCTCCACCATCCTTAATCTGACCTTAACAGTATCACCAGGGGAAATTCGAGTAATATTGGGATCTATTTCAGGCTTAACAAGTTCTCTGATATCCATTTCTTCTCCTTATCTGAGAGAGTTGCCGTTTTCATAAGATTGGGGCGTCGCCTTGCCGTTCGTAAGATAGCTTGATTGCGCCGCCATTGAGCTATCTCGCCGTGATTTCCTGAAAGCAGAATTGAAGGCACTGACCAATCTCGATATACCTTGGGTCTTGTGTATTGAGGGTATTCCAGAAGCCCATCGCCGTAGGAATCACTATCTGCCGACAGTGGTGAGCCAAGTGCTCCTGGTATAAGCCTGACCACGGTGTCTATTATGACCATGGCAGCTAATTCACCCCCACTAAGTACATAATCCCCGATGCTAACTTCATCGGTGGCTAAGTGCTCACGCACTCTCTCATCTATGCCTTCGTAATGACCACAAATTAACATAAGATGTGTATGGCGCGCCAGTTCGCGGGCAACCTGTTGGTTAAAAAGCCTGCCTTGGGGAGTGAGTAAAATGACGGGCATCTCACTGGTGGCAATCTGTTGTCTTATGTCCTCCGCTGCTTCAAAGACAGGCTCAGGTTTGAGCACCATCCCGGGTCCACCTCCATAAGGGCAGTCGTCTACTGTATGGTGTTTGTTGTGAGTGTAGTCACGGATATTGTGAATCACGATATCCACTAATCCTTGCTCCTTAGCCCGTTTGATAAGGCTTTGGCTAAGTGGGGAGATAAACATCTCAGGAAAGAGACACAATATATCAATACGCATTGAACCCTCTGGGTGACAGTTTTCTTAAACTATTCATCTTATCATACAGGAAGGTTAAAAGAAATTGAGAAAGTCAGCAAAAAGGGCGAAAAAGACTTGACAAAATATGAGCATAGGCATTTAATTATACAAGTGGGGAAAAGTGGGGAAAAAGGGTGGACAGTGCCCGGAAAAGGAGAAGGGGAATGTTTTTTGGTGAATACCAATATAAGGTTGATGAAAAGGGAAGGTTACCCTTGCCACCAAAATTCAGGCGGGACATGAAAGCGGCTGCGGTATTGACTCGAGGGTCAGAGAAATGCGTTGCCGTTTACCCAGAGGCCGAATGGAAAAGGTTGGCTGATAGTCTAGCTGCCAGGACGGTAACCTCGGCTAACCTGAGAAAACTCAACCGTGCCATCTTCGGCGCTGCTTTCAGCGTCTCCTTTGATAAGCAAGGCAGGATAACATTACCTTTCCCATTGCGTAAGTATGCCGGGATTGGCGATACCGTAGTTGTTGTTGGCGCCAACCAATATGTTGAGCTCTGGAATGAGAAGGCATGGAAACAGGAGAAGGAAGCAGCTGAGGAACAAGCTACGCAGATTATGGAGAGCCTTGGGAGTAGCTAATGGCCGTGACTAGGTCCTTGCCAACCCACCTCCCCGTTATGGTTAATGAAGCTATGGGGGGATTACAGCCTCAGCCTGGAGGGCGCTTTGTTGACTGTACAGTGGGTCTAGGTGGACATGCTAAAGCTATTTTGGAAAGGATTCTGCCTTCTGGCAGGCTCCTAGGTATTGACGCCGATCCTGAGGCTATTAGACTAGCTCAGGTGGAACTCAGTGACTACAGCGAGGCAGCTATCTTAATTAACGACAACTTCGTTAACCTTGAGGCTATCTGCAGGAAATACGATTTCTATCCGGTTGATGGCATTCTTCTCGACCTTGGCATCTCGTCCTTGCAGCTGGATACAGCTCAGCGTGGCTTTAGCTTTCAGCGCGAGGCGCTTCTTGATATGAGATTTGATCCAAGGCAAGAGTTAACCGCATCTGACATCGTCAACAACTTACCTGAACAAGAATTAGCCCGCATTATAAAGGAATACGGTGAGGAGCGTCACCCACGGCGAATAGCTAAGCACATTGTGCGCAGCCGCCCTATTACATCTACCTTACGACTTGCTCAAGTAGTAGAGCAGGTCCTTGGCAGCAAACGTGGCAGAATCCACCCCGCCACCAGGACTTTTATGGCTCTGCGTATTGCTGTCAATAGAGAGCTAGAGAACCTAAAACTAGCTCTGGAACAAAGCATCAATCTTCTACGCTTTCATGGCAGGCTAGTAGTTATCAGCTATCACTCCCTCGAGGACCGAATAGTCAAGGAATTCATGCGAAACGAGGCTGGCAACTGCACTTTGGAACTCATTTCAAGGAAGGTGATTAAACCTACCTCGTTGGAGATAGAATCCAACCCACGCAGCCGCAGCGCAAAAATGAGAATAGCCGAATGCCTTAAGCATTTAGAAAAGGAAAGGAGGTGAGAATGACAAAGAAAATTGTCTCCGCCATCGATGTAGGCACAACCAAAATAGCCACTATTGTAGCTAGTATAAGAGCACAAGATGATATCGAAGTTCTAGGAGTAGGTGTCGTCCCCAGCCATGGCATGCATAAAGGGATCGTTGTCAACATGGATGAGGCTAAGGATTCCATTGCTGATTCGGTAAGGGAAGCCCAGAGAATTAGTGGCATGCGGATAGATTCTGTTTATGTGGGGGTTACTGGCAGGCATATAAGTAGTATCAACAACCGAGGGGTGGTAGCCATTCCACGTGATGACCGTCTGGTTCGTTCTGAAGATCTCAAAAGAGTATTGTCTGCGGCTCGTAGTATCCCTGTTCCTGAAGGTAAGAAGTTGCTTCATGCTATTCCTCGCTTCTACACCCTGGACGGGGAGGAAAGGGTAAAACAACCAGTAGGTATGCACGGCACCAGGCTAGATGTAGAAACTCATATTATTACCGCATCGGTGTCTTCCGTGCGAAATCTAGCCAAATGTATTCGTAGTGTTGGTGTTGAGGTTGAAGACCTAATTCTGGAACCTTTGGCTAGCGGGGAAGCGGTATTGGCCAGCCAGGAAAGGGATAGTGGCGTTATCATGGCTGATATCGGTGGTGGTACCACAGACATAGCTGTGTTCAAAGACGGCAATATCTACCACACCGCAATTATTCCGGTGGCTGGTTATCAGGTAACCAGCGATATCGCCATCGGCTTGGGCTTGCCTTTCCATGTGGCCGAGAGAATGAAGAAGACATACGGTAATGTAACACCAGGAATGGACACCGATGACGAGGTGACTATGACCGGCATAGAAAATGGTCATAGTGCTTCCTACCGTGAGCTGTGCGACATTATCCGCTCCCGAATGGAGGAATTATTTGAACTGATACTCCTAGAAATGCCCACCACTGATTATCAAAGTTTGGCACCCTGCGGCTTGGTACTTACTGGCGGCACAGCCAACATGACTGGCCTCGCTGAGCTAGGGCAAGCAGTGCTGCGAATGCCAGTACGAAAAGGCGTACCTTTGGGAGCAGGCATTTATGGCATTACTGATATTCTTCGTGACTCAGCTTATGCCACCACTACGGGACTCATCCTCTGGCAGGCGAGAAGTAAGGAAGGGTCAGCCTGGCAAGTGAAAAAAGGCGGCGTTTTGGGCGGCCTTGTTAGGTTGATACGGAAAGTATTTCATGGCTAAGAAATAATGGGCTTAAATGTTTCTTCAAGAAAGGAGGTGTAAATGGCAAAAACGACTTTCGCTCCAACACCGGCAAGAATTAAAGCCATAGGCATTGGTGGTGGTGGCTGTAATGCCATCAATCGCATGGTTCGTGAGGGCATAAGAGGTGTCGACTTTATAGCTATGAATACAGATGCGCAGGCTCTGGCATTAGTCGAGGCACCTACGCGCATTCAATTGGGTGAGAAGCTGACCAGGGGGTTAGGGGTAGGTGGAGATCACAGAGTGGGACTCAAGGCAGCCGAGGAGAGTCGCCAGACGGTTGAGGAGCTCGTTGGGGAAGCTGATATGGTATTTGTCAGTGCTGGCATGGGGGGTGGCACAGGCACCGGTGGCATTCCTGTCGTCTCTCAGATAGCCAAGGAAAGTGGTGCCCTTACCATTGGGGTAGTAACCAAACCCTTTGGTTTTGAAGGAGGACACCGAACGGAAGTAGCTGAAGAAGGCATACTCAATCTGACTGATAAGGTAGACACCCTGATCATTATACCTAACGACCGTCTGCTGCAGCTCTGTGACGCCAAGACAACCATTGATAGCGCTTTCAAACTAGCTGACGATGCCCTTCTTCTCGGGGTCCAGGCGATCTCCGAGGTAGTTATTGTCCCCGGCTTGATTAACCTCGATTTCGCTGATATCAAATCAGTGATGAAAGATGCCGGCCCGGCATGGATGTCTGTAGGCAAAGGCAGTGGACAAAATCGAGCCGCTGAAGCTGCTAAAGCTGCCTTGGCCAGTCCACTGCTTGATGTCTCTGTAAGCGGGGCCAAGGGTGTGCTGTTTAACATCACCGGCGGTCCAAGCCTTACCCTCTTCGAGTGTAATGAGGCAGCTCAAGTTATCAGCCAGGCAGTCGACCCCAGAGCCAATGTCATCTTCGGAGTGGTATTTGATCCCAAGATGGACAGCGAGGTTAAGATCACCATTATCGCTACCGGCTTTACCAGCCAGTATGGCAAGGGGGCACCCAACTTGGAGGAACTTCGCCGCTTAATGAGAGGCGGGGGTGATACTCTTGACGTTCCCTCCTTCTTGCGTCGCAGTCAGCGCTATCCCACCCCCAAGCTGGTAGAGGCGGTTAAAGGTAGGATGGAGGTTACCCCGCAGCCGTCGAAAATTTCCTGGCAGTGAACCTTGATCCCTAACAAAAAAGGGGGGCTGTAGCCCCCTTTTTTGTTAGGACAACTTGTTTTCCACCATATATAGTGATAGAATATCCCAAAACACAACTTGTGGGGTAATGCCATGAAGTGTCCGTACTGTGGTGGACTGGAATCGAGAGTAATAGACTCGCGAAGTTCGGACGAAATGGTGAGACGGCGAAGGAGTTGCTCTGTGTGTGGTGCTCGCTTCACCACTTGTGAGCTTGTGCAGCCCCATAATATTTTCGTGGCAAAAAAGGATGGTCGGCGAGAGGAATTCAATCGAGATAAACTTTCAGCCGGAATTCGCAAGGCCTGTGAGAAGCGTCCCCTACCTATAGGCATTATTGATAAGCTTATAGATAATGTTGAAGCTGAGCTCCATCACTTAGGCAAGACCGAAATTCCTAGCTCCCTTATCGGTGATCTGGTTATGCAGCAGCTTGAGAAGTTGGACCACATAGCTTACATTCGTTTTGCTAGCGTTTACCGTGAATTTGCTGATATCACGTCATTAAAACAAGAGGTAGATTCCCTAGTAAGTAAGGAAGCCAAAATACCTGTTTCTGTTAGCCAGCCACCTCTACTCCCCAGTGAGGAATTAGGGACACTAGTCAATGGTCATCAGAGGGGTCCGAAATGAACGCAACTAATTCCGTTAATGGAACTGAAATATTAGGAGGAGGGAAATGGGAGTAACGTCTGAACAAGACCGCATCAATAAGATAAAGAATACCTGGCAGGGAATTGGCTTTTGGATGAATAAGCGTGGGATTGGTCCACAGGCGCTCGCTAATGCAACGGGATACTCGATAGACCGTATCGAGAGAGGGCTAAGAGGTGAGCGTGAACCACTGTCATCAGATTTTCTGCATGCTTGTGTTAATGCCTTTGGCTTAATAAGTGCCAGGGCGAAGTTCTTTGAAGAAACAGATGAGATTCTAGGAGACGACGAGTGTATGGAACTCCTTGGACCGTTGCCGGCAGTCCCTCCTCGTCAGGGCAAACTATGGGATGATTAGGAGGGCTTGATGAGTACAGACTACTTACCAGGTGATGGTAAGGCTAGCCCGGTAATGCCAGTGTCTCTCGGTTTGGAACAAGCCACCGACCTTATTGTTGAACGAGCAAGGCAGCTCGTGAACCAACTGGTTGAGCAGAGAGGACATGGGAGACCACCGTTCTTGCCAGCAGAATACACTCGCTTGCTGGATATTAAGGAGATTGTGAGGGCAGATCTTGGAGAACTAAGTGCTGCTCTATTGAGATTTCATGACGGCTACGTCATTAAAGTAAACAAAGACCACAGCTTAGCTAGGCAAAACTTCTCTTGTGCTCACGAAATTGGGCATGCCTTACTTAGTGAGCTGAATTTGGAACCTAGTATAGAGGAAGTTGAATTTCGAACCTTCAAACCTCAAGCTCCTGCAGAAGCTCGCGCAAAAGCTAGAGAACGCCTATGTGATGCTGCTGCAGCAGAACTCCTCATGCCAGAGATGGTTTACAAGAAATATTTGTCAGCTTTCGGTCTATCTATTAGCTTGGTTGAATGGTTGGCCAATATTTTCAAGGTTTCCATTCGCGCTGCTGCCTTCCGGATTGCCGAGGTCAGCGTAGAGCCTAGCATTGCCCTTGTATGGCGTTTACAGCCAGGAACGAAGACCAAAGCGCTTGGATTATCGTGGCGCGTAGGCCCGGGAAAGAAATTCAGAGGAAGCGCCAACTATATGCCAGTGCATACACCTGTTAGGCATACATCCACATTGTATAAAGCCTACCAATACGACGATCCGGTTAAATGCCATAAGCTTTTTAGACTCGATGCTGGTGTGAAGCGTTTGCCTGTCGAATCTAAAGGTTTTGGGCGTGGCGAAATGAGACATGTTATTTCTTTAGCTTTCCCTGATAGATAAAGGATAGATAAAGCAGGGCAAAATACCAAATCTGGGGGTATTGTGTTAGATAGTAGTCGCAAGAGAGACAGCGACGGAGGACATTTTAGTCGCACTGAAATTCTGAGGGCTGTAGTGGCTGATGCAGAGTCAGTTGGTATACGTGATAGAAACAAGATAGAACAACTCACCACTCAGGTGATTGAACGCTTGGAAGGGCAGCAAACCCTGCCTGGAATGGAGCACTTGGTACCGAAGCACCGTCAACAAAAACGCGACCCCACTGAGTCCGCGATTCACGCTATGGTGAAAGAAATCTTAGCTGGTGAAGAGCCAGCTAGGCTGGAGGAGATTACACCTGAAATAGAAACCCAGACTAGAGAGATGCCTGTTATTCCAGCCAAGCCGAGGGCTTACCCTACCCCTGGTATAAATCTTACCGAAAATGCCATCCGAGTTCTGGAAAGAAGATATTTGAAAAAGAAGGAGGAAGGGGAAGTTATTGAGACTTCGCAGGAGCTATTTCGCCGCGTAGCCAAGCACATTGCCTCAGCTGAACTCCTTTACGACACGGAAGCTGATGTTTCCTCTATGGAAGAGGCCTTTTATCAATTAATGGCAAATTTAGAATTTCTACCTAATTCCCCCACACTGATGAATGCCGGTAGCGAATTAGGGCAGCTGTCAGCCTGCTTCGTTATTCCCGTTGAGGATTCCATGGAATCCATTTTCAATGCTGTGAGATACACTGCTTTAATTCATAAAAGTGGTGGTGGCACTGGCTTTTCTTTCTCTCGCCTCAGACCAGAAAAGGATAGGGTTGGCTCCACAGGTGGCATTGCCAGTGGCCCTGTCTCGTTCATGAAGGTGTTTGATACTACTACCGATGTCATAAAACAAGGCGGCATGCGCCGTGGAGCCAATATGGCCATACTTAACGTCGATCATCCTGACATCCTAGACTTCATCGCCGCCAAGGAGGACCCTGAGGCTCTGACCAATTTCAACCTGTCTGTAGCTGTAACTGATAGCTTTATGGAAGCAGTTATCAAGGGCTCCGATTACGACTTAGTAAATCCAAGAACTGGAGAAGTTACTGACAGGCTTAATGCCAAAGAGGTCTTTGACAAAATTGTTGATATGGCTTGGAGTACAGGTGACCCGGGCATCGTATTCATAGACGAGATAAATAGGCGTAACCCTACACCAAGATTGGGCAAAATAGAAAGCACTAACCCTTGCGGTGAACAACCTCTGCTTCCCTTCGAGTCCTGCAACCTAGGTTCCATAAATCTATCCAAAATGGTCCTTTGCGAGAATAACCAACCGCAAATTGACTATGCTGAACTGTCTCAGACGATTAAATTAGCAGTCCGCTTCCTTGATGACGTTATCGATGTCAACCAATTTCCCTTGCCGCAGATAAGCGAAAGAACGAAACTGACAAGGAAGATAGGGTTGGGAGTTATGGGCTTTGCTGATATGTTAATTCAGCTCGGCATCCCCTATGATAGCGAACAAGCGCTAACTATAGCCGAAGAAGTTGCCCATTTCATATCTGAAGAGGCGGACAAAGCCTCAACTGAATTAGCTGAAGAGAGAGGCATTTTCCCTGCTTTTGAGGGCAGCATATATGGTGTGCCTGGTGGTTCTCAGCTTCGCAACGCCTCTCGAACTACTGTGGCTCCCACCGGCAGCTTGAGCATAATAGCTGGTTGCTCCAGTGGCATTGAGCCAATATTTGCCCTGACCTATGTACGCCATATCCTCGATAACGAAGAGTTCATAGAGGTAAATCCGCACTTTGAACGGCTGGCCCAAAAGGGAGGTTTCTATTCCCAGGAGCTAACGAAGGAACTAGCCGAGGGGAAGAAGCTAAGCGATATGCAAGATGTTCCTGAAGAGGTGAAGAAGCTCTTTGTCACCGCCCACGACATATCTCCAGAGTGGCACGTTAGAATGCAAGCAGCCTTCCAGAAGTTTACCGATAGTGCTGTCTCCAAGACGGTGAATTTCCCTAATGAGGCAACCCCCAGTGACGTGGCTAAAGTGTATATGTTGGCTTACCATGAGTGCTTAAAGGGGATAACTGTTTACCGAGATAGAAGCCGCGAAAGCCAGGTTCTTACTGTAGGTAAAGGGGCAAAAGGGGCTGAAGATAAACTGGCTCCCAGGAAAAGGCCTAAAGTTACCAAGGGCGTAACTGAGAGGGTAAACACCGGGTGTGGATACATCTATGTAACAGTGAATTTCGATGACCAGGGAATAGCCGAAGTTTTCTCCACTCTGGGTAAAGCGGGAGGTTGTGCTGCAGCCCAGCTTGAGGCTATTAGCCGCCTCATCTCACTAGCTCTAAGGTCTGAAATAGATATAGATTCTGTTGTAAAACACTTGCGTGGCATCAGGTGCCCTTCTATTGCTTGGGAGCAGGGGCATGCTATTTTGTCCTGTGCTGATGCTATTGCCAGCGTGTTGCAAAAATATGCCAAGAATGAGGATGGTAGCAATTCTAAAGTATCTGAAGTGGTCAAAAGCCGGTCGGGGCAATGTCCTGAGTGTGGTAGTTCTTTGATTCATCAGGAGGGTTGTAATATTTGTCCTAATTGCGGCTTTACCAAGTGTGAATAAGCCATGAGGAGAAAATGACCAGATTGAGCGGGGAAAGTTATTATCTGGCTCTGAAACAAATAGCCAAGGCTGCCAACTCATCTTTCGGCTTGAGAAAGGTCTTCAATTCTATTGCCAGAAGCACTGCCAAGGCGATGCGAACCCACGGCTGCCGTATCTTGCTCCTTGATTCCCAGAAGAAGTATTTGGTCACCATAGGTTCTCACGGCCTGAGCGACTTCTATCTTAGAAAAGGTCCACTTGATGCCCGTAAGAGCCTTCCTGAAGTCCTCGAAGGCAAAGTATTAGTTATTCCTGATGCCACCAAAGACGAGCGAATCCAGCACCCCCAAGCAGCAGAAGCACAGAAAGTATCTTCTATAATTGGGGTTCCCATACTTGAACAGGGGGAAATTGTCGGTGAGATTAGAGCTTATACCCATGAACCTCATCAGTTCTCGGAGGCAGACAAAAGCTTCCTTGTCAGCGTTGCTAATATCAGCTCCCTTCTTTGTGAGAGAGCTGAGCTCTATCGGTCTCTGAGAAAAAACTATAGGGCGAGCAGCAGACAGGCCAAGTTAGCTCAAGCACCTCAATTACCTACGACATCGCTGAGACCAACGGAGTTCGCTCACCCAAGTGAGGAGGAATTTGCCAAACTTCTGGATTTCTACCGTATTGAATGGCTCTATGAGCCCCGTTCCTTCCCACTTCGATGGAATGGTGGTGAGATAGCTGAAATGTTCACTCCTGATTTCTATTTACCTGAGCTAGACCTCTATATTGAGCTGACCACATTGAAGCAAAACCTAATAACAGAAAAGAACCACAAGCTACGCCAGCTCAGGGAACTCCATCCGGAAGTCAATATTAAGCTTCTTACCAGGAATGACTTTATCAAACTGCTAGCCAAATATGGCTATGGCCCTCTGGGTGAGGCCAAGATAGAAGGAGTCAGCCGAATTCTCTATAGCCACAGTCAAATTCAGCGGAGGGTAAAAACCTTGGCTAGGCATATCTCTCGCGATTACGCAGGTCAACGGCTGGTCATGGTTGGTATTTTGAAAGGAGTCGTTTGCTTTATGGCCGACCTGATGCAGCACATCTCGTTGCCGGTCACTCTTGATTTCATGGCCATCACATACTATGGTAGCGAAGACCAAGTGGTCAAGATAACTAGAGACCTTGATAGCAGTATAACTGGACAGCATGTATTGATGGTCGAAGATATTGTGGATACAGGCATGACGTTGAACTATATTCTCAGTCACCTTTCAGCTCACAACCCTGCCAGTCTTCGTGTTTGCGCCTTACTTGATAAGGGAGCACGCCGATTGATAAATGTCCCCATTGACTATACAGGTTTTGAAATTCCCGACGAATTTGTTGTCGGCTATGGTTTGGATTATAAGGGAGAATATCGCAACCTTCCCTTCATTGGTGTCCTGCACCCCAAATTAACTGAAGAGAAGGCCCAGTGATTGCTTCACCCCGGGGTCTATATCTAACCAAGAGGAAAGCTCGCATAGCGAAGCTTCGCAAGCACAAAAGAAACGCCCCGAGTAACCTCACACCTTGGCTTCCACCACCCTACCTTCCGGCTTCCGCCTACCTTGCCCTTGGCTTTTCACTTCCTTAGGCTTTTTAGCTTCCACCCTCCGGATTCAGTTCCGCCGCCAAGGTTTAGCTTGATTACTCGGAGCTA
>CAZJGF010000004.1:22285-29064 GCA_964545665.1 uncultured Dehalococcoidales bacterium | reverse complement strand
CTTCTCCCAGACGACCAGAAGCTGGCCAGCAATGCACATAGAGCTATAAGTGCCAGCAAGCAAGCCAATGAATAGTACCAGGATGAAGTCATGAATGGTAGCTCCGCCAAAGAGTAACAGAGCCAAGATGACGCAAAGAGTGGTTAGGGTAGTATTTAAGGAACGCGCTAGCGTTTCCAGAAGGCTGCAATTCACCGTTACTGCAAAGTCAGGGCTAATGCCCTTAGACATGTTTTCTCGAATACGGTCGAAAACGACGACAGTATTATTGATGCTGTAGCCTACAACCGTCAGCACCCCGGTGATAAACATAGCGTCTACCTCAACATTAGCCACTCGCCCCAAAATAGAAAAAACGCCCAGCACAATGAGCACGTTGTGAACTAAAGCGATAATAGCGCAGCTGCCCCAGCGAAGTGGCTTGGGCATGCGGCGAAAAGCCCAGGCGATATAGAATAACATAGCGAGAGCAGCTATTATCACGGCAATGCCAGCATTGCGTGCCGTCTCCAAAGCAATATAGGGGGAAACCGTGTTATAGTCACGGACTGTAATCTCACTGCCCAGGCTTGTCTCCAGCCCCTCGGTCATGGTTTCCCGCTCCTGAGCTGCTATCTCTTTGATGCGGATGAAAAAATCGTCTCCAGTTCCCTGAATCACGGCCTCAGGGTGTTCCAGATTGATGAACTCCTGGCGTAACTGGCTTTGCTCCACTTGCGGAGTAAAATGAAGCGTCATAGATGTGCCACCTGTGAAATCGATGCCAGGCTGCAGTTTGAAAACAGCCAGGGAGATTATGACCACAATTAGCGCTACGGCTGAGATGAGAAAGAACCACTGTTTCTTGCCTACGAAGTCTATCATGCTCTTACTCCATAGGCTGCCGGGTTAGTGGCCAGTCGACTGGCCACAACAAGACGGAGGAAAGTTCGAGTGATGACAATGGCGGTAAACATGCTCATAGCCACACCAACAAACAAAGTCAGGGCAAAACCTCTAACCATAAAAGCGCCAAAGGTACCCCCGAGCCAGAAAAGGATGATACAGGCGATAAAGGTAGTGATATTGCTGTCACGGATGGCTGTCCAGGCGCGGTCAAAACCAGCCTCAACAGCAGCACCCAGTGTGCGTCCAGCTCGCAATTCCTCCTTCAACCGCTCAAAAATAAGCACATTGGCATCCACCGCCATACCTAAAGACAGAATGAAGGCGGCAATGCCAGGCAGGGTCAGAGTCAAATATGCCGAAAAAAGGCTGAAGATAGCTAACAGAAAGACGCCGTAAATGCCGAGACTTAGGCAAGCTACTAACCCCGGCAGGCGATAATAAGCAAGCATAAACAGCAATAGTAGTATCACTCCGATCTCGGCAGCCAGTATGCTTTTGTTTATCGAGTCAGCACCCAAACTAGCATCAACGTCTCGCTGGTCAATAATTGCCAGGGGCACATCCAGAGCACCAGAGTTAAGCTGGATCGCCAGTGTTTCAGCTTCAGCCATAGCAACGGGGCGGTTGAATTCGATTTGCCCACGGTCGCTGATTACGCTCTGCACTATCGGGGCTGAAATCATTTTATTATCCAAAAAAATAGCCAGTGGCTTCTGAAGATTCCGCCCTGTTATTTGCTCGAAGAGATATGCTCCCTCACTGTCCCATTCGAAAACGACCAACGGACTGGCTGAGTAAGGGTCAATATCTGTCCGAGCAAGTTTCAGATATTCGCCAGTGAGCTCTCTCTCTTCACCATCCCTACCCTCTGCTTTGGCAGGTTCATCTTCAAACACCCAATTTCCTTCCTCATCAAGCACTGGTTCGCCATTTTCATCGAGCTTCTGTTCCCTGAAGTCGAGCCGCGCTGTTTGCCCAATAAGCTTAATTGCTTCAGTAATGTCCTCCACCCCCGGGAGTTGAACTAAGATTCGATCAGTGCCCTGCCTCTGAATTACCGGCTCGGCAGCACCATATTCATTAACCCTGCGCTGAATTTTGTCCACCACCGATGACATAGCTTCTTCATCGGTGACAGAAGGATCTTTGCTGGATAAGTCAGCTTTGTACAGCAGCTGACTGCCACCTCTGAGGTCAAGTCCAAGAGTCAACCCATCGGGACCGAGCAATTTGGTATTCAATGGCACAATTGACCACAAGGCTAAGCCGACCAGCGCAAGGATAAAGATAAGCAGACCAATACTTTTCTTCTTCAATCAACCAACCTTCATGACATCTTGTTGTTTACTTAGCTCCCTCCGTACTAGAGCCAGTGCTTCTTCTCTGGTAGTCAACTCACCGCTAGCTTGAGCCTCGCGTACCAGGGCTAGAAGCTTACCAACCGATGGACCTGGAGTTAAGCCAAATGTACTTATCAAGTCGTGTCCGTCAACAAGCTTCAACGGCAAGACCTTGGCTTGTTGTTTTGCATGCTCCGTCAATATGTAATCTGTTAGTCGGCAATTGCCTCTCCATTCCTTCATAGTTACCAGTGGCCCACGACTGGCCAAGTAATCAGCTAAGGCCAGGAACAGAATATCAATGCCGGCATCCTTGGTATCCCTGAAGTAACGGTATATTGCCCGTTGAGTGGGCAAACCCTCGTTTGCCATCTGAGCGGGGCGGAGGTGATGACGAACCAGTCTTTCCACCAGACTTATTTCCTGACGACTGAATCTTAGTCGGCTCATAACAGCTTCCACCATAGCTGCACCCTGCTTGGCATGTCCTAAGAAATGTGCTCTGCCAGAATCATCAAGAGATTTTGTCCTTGGTTTGGCAATGTCATGGAGTAGTCCCCCCAATTTTAGCAAAGCTTTGCGGTTGCCACCTTTGGAAACCTCCTGGGCAAAGTGCTGAGCCATTGAATCTGACCATAGAACACTATCTAGCATATCTTCGCTGCCGTATTCCCAGTCAGTCTCTTTAAGTAGGAACCCTAATGCAGCCACCGTCTCCAGAGAATGGTCGAAAACATCCCAGAAGTGAACAGTTGGCTGCTGTATCCCTTTGCTCTCTGCTAGCTCCGGAATCAAAGCTAGAAGCAAGCCAAGTTGATCCAAATACTTGAGGTAATAGGCGGTTCGGGGCAGGCTGAGCAGTCGGAGGAATTCCTCCCTAATCCTCTCACCGGGGATTTTCACAATGGATTGGGAGCAGTGGCGAATCAGTCTTTCGGTTCCTGGTTCTATAGTGAAGTCAAGTTCAGCAGCTAACCTCACCCCCCGTAGTAACCTGGCGGCATCAGCCTCAAATATCTGGTCGCTTACTGCTCGTACTATTCTATTTCGTAAGTCCTCCTCGCCGGAAAATGGATCGATGAGTTTCACTTGAGGTTGCTTTTCTTTACCCACTCTCGCTCTAGTTGCCACGACAAGCTGGCTCAGTTCAACAGCCATAGCGTTTATGGTGAAATCACGGCGGGCAAGGTCAGCCTCGATGTTTTGGGAGAAGGAGGAAAAATCAAGATGCCACTCAGGCTCACAGGATTCTTGATCTTGTCGACTGCCTTCTTGCCACCGTTCACCGGTCACTACTACCCTAGCTATGGAGTTCACCTCATCAAGCAGAACAAATTTGCCTTTTAAGGCTCGGGCCATCTCCCGGGCTACAGCCACAGCATCTCCGTTCACAGCAATGTCAACATCGTTAGTTTGCCTACCCAGGAGCCTATCGCGGATAAAGCCACCAACAACATAACTTTGATATCCTTTCTGGATTAGCAAGTGAGATACTTCTGCTATGGAAGTTAAATCAATCTCTTCTGAAAAAGGCATTGACGCTGATTATAGCTTGAAGTGCGACTTATTGCAAAGGCTGCCCGCTGCTTTCTGCTCCTTTCTTAAAGCCGAACCAGCTATTGACTGCACCAATAGCTTTGGCAGCGCGCTCCATGGTGGGAAAGACAGCTATAGAAGCTTCTGAAAGTCTCCGCTCCAAAGTCAGACGCTCTGGCTCAGAGGAGCCCGGCGGCAACACAATTACCAAAGGTTTACTTTGCCTGCCCCTGAATTCTATAAAGAACTCATTTATTCTCTCCACTTCCTTAGGGGAAGAATACGATAGCAGGATGTCCACATCTTCCTGAACCAAGACAAGTTCAACAATGGGGTCTTCCACTATTACTTGCATAGCCCTAGATAAAGTTAGCGGATCGCGACTTTGTGCCTGGCTTACATCAATCGGATTACGAAAAATGCCACCCACCTCCCCGAGAAGCTTGGTCAATTCCTCCCTTGTCTGGCTAGAAAGAGGTGGCACGTTCAGCCCACTCTCAGTGCAAATGTCGCTAGCTGATACCGAGATGCCGCCGCCACCATCAGCTAGTCCTCCAACAATAGCTATGTTGCTGCCTCTCCAATTTCCAAGATGTTGAAACATGAGCAGACTATCGCTTAATTCCTCCAAGCTATGTACCTCTATGGCACCAACTTGTTTCAACATAGCTGACCAGACCGCTGCTGAGCTGGCCAAGGAGCCAGTGTGAGACATAGCTGCCTGAGCGCCAACTTCTGTCCTCCCCCCCTTCCAGATAACTAGCGGTTTGACTTTGGTCATCTCCTTCACAGCATCAAAAAGACGGCGCCCATCTCTTGTGCCCTCGAGGTAAGCACCAATAACTGTAGTTTTTGCATCAGCAGTTAAGTATTGCAGAAAATCGCTGGCATCCAAATCAATTCCATTTCCAAAGCTAACGCCTTTGCTATAGTTGATGCCACGAGCTATCCCAACCTCGACTAGTTTAGCTGCAATGCCACCACTCTGAGAGACAAAGCCCACAGAGCCACTTATGCCAACTTTCCCCAAAGGAGACGGGCCCAGCGGTATCCTGTGCTCCGGGCAATAGATACCGATGCAGTTAGGCCCAATGATGCGAATGCCGCCTTGCCTTGCCTTCGTCACCATTTGTTCTTCCAGCTCCCGCCCCTGACGTGTGCCTATTTCGCTGAATCCGGCAGTAAAAAATTGAATCGCCTTAACCTTCTTAGCAATACAGTCGTCGAGCAATCCGAGGACCGATTGCCGAGAAACAGAGGCAATTACATAGTCCACCTCACCAGGAACCGATGTTAGAGCCGGAGAAATCTCCAGTCCAGCAATAGTGCCGCCACCATAGCTAACTGGATAGATAGGTTCTTCAAAACCGGCAGAGATTAACGCCCTAACCCACTTGTAGCCAAAACTTCTTTCATCAGCTGAGGCGCCAATAACAGCGATAGACTTAGGATAGAAAATAGGCTCAAACTCTTTAAGTCTCTTCTCAAACAACTGATTACCTCATCTGCCCGCTCAGCTCCGGCTTCATGAAACTATGGTCTTGCTGCTTACCCTCTCGGCTGCTTAACAGTTTATCAAATTAGCCATTTCTTGGTAACATTGTAGGAAAGCGCTCAAAGTTTTCACATTGGGTCGGATGATACTTCAAATCTGAGTGTTTTGACTCAAAGTAAACGGAGGTACAGCAGCTATGGATATTGTAAACCAGGTGAAGCAATTTGTGGAACCCAAATCTGTAGCCATTATCGGGGCATCGCGACGTACCGGGGAGGAAGCATTTAATATCCTGGAAAACCTGCTTAGTTACGGCTACGAAGGGCGTATTTACCCCGTCAATCCTAATACCAGTGAGATTCTGGGAGTCAAGACCTATCCCAATGTGGAGGAACTGCCTGAGAAGGTTGACCTAGCAGTGATAAGTTTACCCAGGTCTTTGGTTCCTGGCGTAGTCAAGGAATGTGTTGACAAGCGCATTTCAGCCATAACAATAGTAACGCAAGGCCTTACCGATGCTAACGACGCAGAGGGTAAGCGATTACAGGAGGAAATAGACAATCTCATCAAAGGGAACGAAACCAGAATACTGGGTCCCAACACCTTTGGCACAGCTAATGCTAACATCAACTTCAGTTCGTCCTTTATTGGGGCAAAGATGGAGAGGATACCCGTTGGCTTGATCTGTCAGACTGGAGCTTTCTTCGAAGGTTTCGCCAATCTGAGAGTGCTAGGCAAGGGAATCGATCTAGGCAACGCCTGTGATATTGACCTTGCTGATGGCCTGGAATACTTCGAACAGGATGCTGAGACAAAAGTAATTGCCTTGCACATCGAGGGTATCAAAGATGGCAGGCGGTTTCTAACCGTGGTCAAGAGGGTAGCTAAGAAGAAGCCTGTAGTTGCTTTGAAGACGGGAAGAAGCGGGCAGGCTGCTCAGGCTGCTCAATCTCATACAGGTTCATTGACTGGCAGGGATGAAATATGGGACACGGCACTCAAAGGGTCTGGTGTGATTAGAGCAAGTGACATGGAAGATTTTTGTGATGCGATGAGAGCTTTCCGTGTATTGCCTTCGATGCGAGGGAGGAAAATCGGCATCGTCACCTACACAGGGGGGTATGGCATCATGGGAGCCGATGCTTGTGAAAAGTTCGGCTTGGAGCTAGCTGAGCTATCCTCGACAACCGCAGAGACACTTGGCGCCCTGTCTCCATCTTGGTTAGCCATAGGCAATCCGGTGGACATATGGCCAGGAACGATGATCTCTAAACATTCGCTTTTCCAGATGGAAGAGGCAGCGGTGAGAAACCTCCTCTGCGATGAACAGGTAAGTGCAGTTCTGTGTATATTTAATCCCTACAAACCCGCACTGTACATTGAGCTTCGCCAGCTCGTAGAAGAAGTAACCAAAGACTATCCAGACAAACCACTGGTCTTCCACCTATTTGGCCCCTTGGGTGACGAAGCCAAGAATGAGTTGGAGAAGACTGGCAAAACGTTGGTCTTCCCCAGCTCCG
>CAZJGF010000004.1:0-22185 GCA_964545665.1 uncultured Dehalococcoidales bacterium | reverse complement strand
TTGTGCCGGTTTATTCTTTATCACCCGCGCAGTATTCCGAATAGACTGCTCAATAAGCATGGTGTCTGTCTCCCTGGCTGTTACCAGATAGTCTTTTATTCTGGGGTGGGCCGGGCTTTCCTTGCTTGCCATGAACCTGGTGCCCATCAGCACTGCCTCAGCACCCAGTGCCAGTGCAGCAACAAGTCCACGGGCATCCCCAAATCCGCCGGCAGCAACAATCGGTATCTTAACTGAGTCCACCGCTCGAGGTATGAGGACAAGAGACGTAACGTAATCTAGTCCCACGTGGCCACCCCCCTCACAACCAAATATAGCTACAGCATTTACCCCTATTCTCTCCGCAGTTTGAGCGAATCTTACCGCAGGAACTTTGTGTATCACTTTCACGCCACCATCTTCGAACTGCTTCATATACGGCTCTGGACTTTGTCCCGACGTCTCAGCAACCCTCACCCCTTCCTCAATAGCTGCATCAATATATTTTTCCATCCCCTCCGTAGGTCTGGTCGCGGGAAATATGGGGAAGTTCACCCCGAAGGGCTTATCGGTAAGGTCTTTTGTCTTCCGAATTTCCTCACGCAGCTCCCATGCTGTTGGGAAAGTGATAGAAGACAATATACCCAGACCACCAGCATTAGATACTGCTGCCGCCAATTCTGCCCTTGATAGCCAGATCATTCCACCCTGGATTATCGGATATTGGATATCTAACATTTCGGTAATTCGGGTTTTGAACATTGCTCCTCCTTTCACACCATCTTTGCTGGGTGATGCGATTTTGGTTTATGTTTAAGGCATATCATTGTGACCCGAGACACATTATAGCAGCAAGCTTTATAGACTCGATCATACTTTGCGGACGTGCAGTGCCTTTTCCTGCCTTGCCAAAGACCGTTCCATGGTCCACCGAAGTCCTGATAATTGGTAAACCCAAGGTCACATTTACACCCTCATCAAAACCAACCATCTTCATGGGTATATGGCCTTGGTCATGGTACATAGCGATAGCGATGTCGAACTCCCCTCGCCAGGCCCGAAGGAATGCCGTATCCGGAGGCAGTGGGCCTGTCACATCCAACCCCAATTTTCTAGCTGCTTCTACTGCCGGTAATATCTGTTCTTTCTCTTCTTTACCAAACAGCCCATCTTCACTAGCGTGTGGGTTGAGCCCAGCCACAACCAAGCGAGGCTCTGCCACTCCCATCCTTCGCACTCCTGCGTAACTTAGCTCCAATACACGCAGGATTCGGTCTTTGGTCACCAAATCGCAGGCCTGGCGCAATGAAACATGGGTGGTTACATGTGCTATCCGCAGGTTACCGGCTACAAGCATCATGACCACATCGTTCACATCACATAGGTGCGCCAGAATTTCCGTGTGGCCTGAGTAGGCATATCCTGCCCTGTTTAACGCCTCCTTGTTGAGCGGAGCTGTAACTACAGCATCTATCTCCCTAGTTAGAGCCAACTTAGTTGCCCTCTCTACACAGGCGTAAGCTGCTTTTCCCCCCATTGCATCCACCCGCCCACGCACCAATGCCTCCATATCCACATTCCTTAGGTCAATCACTTCAATTAGGCCACTGGCAAATTCTGCTTCACCTACATTTTTGATAATCCTGATTTCTGCTGGTATTTTCACTATGTCAGCCGCAGCGCGCATCACAGCAGCATCGCCAATAACTATAGCTCTACACAGACCACTGATTTCCTCCGAGAACAATGCCTTGACTATGATCTCAGGGCCAGCGCCAGTGGGGTCACCCATGGTTATGCCGAGTACGGGTTTTCTCCTCTGCTCCACCTTTCTCGTTCCCTTTCAAGTAGCGAATAGTATCAACTATAGCATCGTCGCTGCCAAATCCTCCTGCTTTAGTAACAACTCTCATCCCTTCCTTCACGGCTCCTGTCATCTCCCCTACGACGGTTCCTGGCTGAAGTTCCCTCAGTATTCTTATCCCAGTAACACCTAGAGCTTCGCATGTCGCTCTGGCAACATCCCCGCCACTTAAGATAAGCCCGGCTATATCCAACCGTCGTGCCGCCCTTGCTGCTATCGCTGCCAGGATACCAGCAGTAGCCCCTGTTAAAGCTGGCACATAGCGGCTTAGCGTTGAACTGATGATAACGCTCTCTCCACAGCTTATAAGGTTGCTCACTTCCCTTGCAAGCTGGTTTATCCTAGCTATTCTTCCTTTCCTGTGAGCAAATTCGCTTGGCTCAATTGAGATCAGAGGAAGACCTAAGCGAGTCTCAGCTTCTTTGAGCTGTCTAGCCGTAGCATCATTGCGGCTCCCGACCACTAACAATACCGGATTCCGACTCATCATCAGCTCGGCTGGTTCCACATCTCTCGTTTTACAACCAAATGCTAAGGGCAGCTCACTAGCTAGCCCGGCTGAACCACAAGGCAACCAAGAGCTGCCACCCATGGCTAAAGCCCTAGCAATATGTCTCAGGTGAACCTGTTCTACGGCGTCAATTACTAGCACCCTCTCCTCACTCTCCGAAATCTGCTGAGCAATGTAAGATGGTCCCTTCTTCACTCCTTCCAAATCTATGCTGCCCACCTGAAAGCCACCTTGCTTTTGCAGCAGCGTCGGTATGTGAGCCTCCATTACAGGACAAGTGGGATCATGCCCAAAATAGGTTTCATTGACAGGTGTATTTCCCACTAGAAGTTTCCCATCAACAACGGTGCGATTGTTGGCAGGAAACGCCGGACACACTATGGTTTTCTCCATGTGCAGTGCGTCTATCACCGCCCACAGTTCGCTACTAATGTTTCCTCGCATCGTTGAGTCAATCTTCTTATAAACATATAGGCCGGCAAGTTTGTGGGCTTCCTTTCTTGTCTTCCTGTAGGCTGTTTCGCTGTCATCGGCTCTGCTATCGGTGCTGATCACCACTACACTAGCCTGTGACGCCAACTCATTGCCAAAGGAGATAACGGAGTCCAGTCCAATTCTGGCAAAACCCGCTCCCGTATCCATGGCACCAGTCAAGTCATCAGCAATGATTCCGAACCGTTTCATGGACGCTTTCTCTTCCATCTCCTCTCTTAATCCTATGGGACAGCACTGCCATGCCAGTGCCAGGTACAAGACCACCGGGAGAGGCAGCTAACAATATTGACAAGAGAGGCCGTCGTATGTGCTGAGTGACCTGACTTTGCTGGTTGTCAGGCCTCCAACACTATCCTGGCATCAACAGCTACGGCCTTATCCCTATAAGCAAAGACGGGATTGAGGTCAAGTTCTTCTATCTGAGGGTTTTGCTCAATGAACTCAGATACCCTAACTATCAGGCCTTCTAAAGAGGCAACGTCGACTGCTTCCTGTCCTCTATAACCCTGTAACAGAGGATAGCCTTTTATCTCCCTGATCATCTCGCTGGCGTCCCGTTTGGTAACCGGGACTATCCGGAAAGATACATCCTTCAGCACTTCTACCAGCACACCGCCAAGGCCAAACATGAGCACAGGCCCGAATTGAGGGTCCTTGCTCATGCCAACAATAACCTCCATGCCTGCTGAAGCCATGGGCTGCACCGACACGCCTTGAACGGCAGCCTGGGGATACTTTTGTCTCACAGATGACATGATTTCACTGTAGGCTCTGCCTACTTGAGCACCGTTGGCTAACCCTAATTTGACGCCGCCGGAATCGCTTTTATGAACCACATCAGGAGAAATTATTTTCAGCACTACGGGAAAGCCCATCTCTTTGCTTACAGAAATAGCCTCCTTCTTACTCCTGGCCAGCTTTGTTTTGGTAACAGGTATACCTGCTCGCTCGAGAAGCTGTTTGGACTCGACCTCGGTTAACAATCTTGGCTGATTTAGAATTTGACCTTTCCCCACTGCCTATTTCCTCCTTTCACCAGCATGGTTATTTTAGCAGACACCTATTCTAACCTATTATCTGGTGTTTGCCTAGTTGACTAAGAAAGTTTGGTGTATTCATTGGAGCAGTGATAAGATATGTAACTTCGGGTGGCAACAGGCTTGGTCCTTTGAGTTTCACTATAAAGAGCCGGTAGAGAAAGACGAAATGGATCACTCGGATTTGGACAGCATCTTCAACCCCAGGTCAGTGGCAGTCGCGGGGGTTTCTACAAAGAGTGAGGGGGCAGGGTTTGGCGGGATAAACTACTTAAACTCGTTGTTACATTGCGGTTTCAAAGGCAAGATTTATCCAGTGAATCCCAAAGGGGGCGAAATCAAGGGCTTGAAAGTATATCCTAATGTTAAGGATATCCCTGAGCCTGTTGATTATGTCATCTCCTGTATTCCAGCTTCAGCCGCGCTGGAGTTAATGAGGGACTGCGCGGCTAAAGGAGTTAAGGGTATTCATTTTTACACTTCAGGCTTCTCCGAAACTGCCACCAAGGAAGGTGACCAATTAGAAAAAGCGGCTTGCTCCTTAGCTCGCCAAAGCGGAATACGGGTTATCGGGCCCAATTGTATGGGGGTATATCACCCTAAAAGGGGATTAGCTTTTGTCTCTGACTCTTCCAACGAGAGCGGCTCAGTGGGGCTTATCTGCCAGAGCGGAGGCAACGCAATCTACTTGATTCGAGCGGCAGCTCAGCGAGGAATTCGATTCAGCAAGGCGATTTCCTATGGTAATGCCTGTGATGTTAACGAGAGCGATTTGCTTGAGTATCTAGCTGATGACCCCGACACGAAAATCATAACTGCTTATATCGAGGGAGTTAACAATGGTCAGCGTTTTAAGCAGGCTTTGAACAAGACAGCTAGCACAAAACCGGTCGTAGTGCTTAAGGCGGGGACCAGCGAGATTGGAGCAGTAGCAGCAGCCTCACACACCGGTAGTCTATCTGGATCGGAGAGGATATGGGATGGACTTCTGCATCAGGTCGGTGCAGTGAGGGTATATAGCTTAGAGGAGTTAATAGATATGGCAGTGACCTTTTCCTATTTGTCTTTGCCTGCAGGGAGAAGAACTGCCGTCCTTGGCGTTGGTGGTGGCACTACCGTGTTGCTGGCTGATGATTGTGCTGGTGCTGGGCTTATAGTACCGCGCTTTCCCCCAGTTACCCGTAAGGAACTCAGCAACTTGCTTGGAAGCGAGGCGGGAACAATCCTGAACAATCCTGTTGACCTTTCTGCTGACGCCTGGAGGGTGGGATTCTATGACATTCTCAAGGTGCTGGCTAACAGCGATAATATAGACCTGACCATGGTTCATTTCCCTTTTAGCATTACTTCGCTTCCTCCTCCCCGTGCCGAGACGTGGGAGTTCCTTTTGCAGGATGTTCTTAGGGCTTACAGGGAGCTTACCAAGCCGCTGGTGGTGGTAATTCACTTTCTTGTCTTTGAGGAGGACTGTAAATGGATGCTCAAGGCCCAGAGGAAATGCTATGAAGCCGGCATTGCTGTCTATCACTCAATAGGAGGTGCGGCCAAAGCTGTTGATCGACTTCTGCGCTATCGTGAACTCAGACAGTCAAGAAGCTGAGTCTAGCTCACTCTACCAAACTCCCTCTCTAACTGATATGAGGTCAAATGAATCATGGTTGGCCGGCCATGGGGACAGGTTCTTGGTTGCTTAGCCTGCTCTAATTGCCTTATTAATTCTCTCATCTCTTCATTACTTAGCTGCTGTCCCGCCCTAATGGCACTGTGACAGGCAAGCGATTCTGCTATCTTCTCTTCCCAAGGAGTTGCATTCTCCTTGCTAGCTAGTTTATCAAGCAACGTCCTTATCGCCTCAATAGTATCTGTGGCCGCCACCACTGCTGGCACAGCGCGGACTAAATGGCTTCTGCTGCCAAAGTGCTCAATAGTAAAGCCGAATTGGGCCAAATTTTCCCGGTTAGTGTTCAACATTTGTTCTTCCCTGGGGCTAAGTTCTATGGTGATCGGCTGGAGTAGGCCTTGAACCTCAACCTCTTGGCGTGACCACTGGGCTAGTATCCTCTCGAAAAGTATGCGCTCATGGGCAGCATGCTGGTCAATCAGGTAAAGTCCCTCAGGCCCCTCAGCAATAATATAAGTATTGGCCAGCTGCCCCATTACACGCAGCACCGGCAAGCCAGGAATAGGTAACGGAGCAACAGAAATTGGCTCCTTTTCACTCACTACCCAGGTGCTCTGCTGCCGGCGGGAAGTAACTGGGAAAGACAGAACCTTAGCACTGGCCCTGGTAGCCACGGGCACCCTGGCTAATGCTCCCTCTATCGCCTCTTTTACGCTGGCAAAGGCAGCCTGCTCATGGCGAAACTTCACCTCAGCTTTGGCAGGATGGACATTGACATCAATTTCCTCAGGTGGCAACGAGATGTTAATTATAGCGACGGGATGTTTGCCGTCCATGAGCAAGCCATGATAGGCTTCCTCAGTTGCTCTAACCAGTAAGGGGCTGCGTACCCACCTTCGATTAATAAAAAAACTGAGATAGCTGCGGTTGGGGCGAGCTAAGGACGGTGGGCTCACCAAGCCGCTAACCTTAATAATGCTATCTCTTCCTTCTACCTCCAGCATCGCCTGGGCCAACTCTAACCCGTATATTTGGTTCACTACATCACGCATATCGCCATTGCCCGTGCTATGTAAGCTAAGCCGTTTATCAAGGAGCAAAGTGAACCTGACCTCAGGAAAAGCCAGTGCATAATGGCTCAATACGTTGGCAATATGGCTGCTCTCTGTATTCACCGATTTCAGAAACTTGAGCCTAGCCGGCAAATAGCGGAATAATCGGCGCACAGCTACAGTGGTGCCTAAAGGTCTAGCACGATTCTCTCTACGAGCTACGGTACCCTTCCTTAAGTATACATAGCTACCAATAGTATCCACAGGTGCTTTGGTGGAGACCTCCACTTCAGCCACAGCGCTGATGCTAGGCAAGGCCTCACCCCGAAAGCCAAGGCTGGAGATACTCCCCAAATCGTCTAAGTCGCTAATTTTGCTGGTGGCATATCGGCAAAAGGCAAGCTCCACTTCTGATGCTGAAATACCCGCCCCATCGTCACTTACTTTAATTAAGTCTATTCCGCCACCTTGTGCTTCTACACTGATCTGACTGGCTCCGGCATCAAGCGAGTTCTCCACTAACTCCTTTACCACTGAAGCCGGCCGCTCAATTACCTCCCCAGCAGCGATCTTAGAGATTACCTCAGGCGCCAAAACCCTAATAGGCATTTAACTCAATTTTACACGCTTTCGTGTATTCTGTCAATAGTTTACGCAGGAAAATCTTGGTCTTTTTCGATTTTCTGCAAAGGCGCCAGGCTGAGCAGCAGCTTCTTAACTCCAGCCTCCCTGAAGGACACAGCTACTACTTGATCCCCTTTGTCAGGAAAACAATCCATCACTACCCCATCCCCAAACTTACTGTGGCGCACCCAATCGCCCACTTTCAAATCCAGAGTGCCCAGGGAGTGAGTCAACGGTTGGGAATAAACAGTATCCGGTAAGCTCAGGTTTTCCTCCTCCCATAATCTCTTGGTGGTCACCAGATGTGGTGAAATATCCTGGAGGAAGCGTGACGGCGGGTTCGCCGAGCTATTGCCAAACAAGCTGCGGCGGTAACTGCGCAAGAGGTAAAGTCGCTTCTCAGCTCTAGTTATACCAACATAGCACAGACGACGCTCCTCGGCCATTTCTTCTGGGTCATCAAAGGATTTCCTATGAGGCAAAATCCCCTCCTCCATGCCGACAATAAAAACGACAGGAAATTCCAATCCTTTAGCTTGGTGCAAAGTGATTAGGGTTACAGTATCGGCCTTTTCATCTAGCTCATCTATGTCTGATACTAGGCTAACCTTCTCCAAGAAGGCAGCTAAAGCCTCTTCAGGCTTAAGCTCAGCATATTCCTTGACAACGCTTTTCAACTCCATTACATTTTCCCATCTCTCCTCCCCACCCTCTTTCTCCAAAATGTATTCTCTATACCCGGTATGCTCCAATATCTCATTCAATAGTTCAACAAGGTCCAGCTCACGACCTGTGGCAATGAGTCTATCGACAAGAGCAGCAAATCCAGTCAAGGCTTGAACAACACGAGAGAATAGAGCCTTACCATCCATCGCCTGCTTTAAAGCATCATAAAGAGAGACATCTTCGGACGCGGTCCAAGCCTGAAGCTTGCTGAGAGTTCCCTGACCAATGCCTCGCCCAGGAGTATTTATGATACGAGCCAAACTGACGTTGTCATGTGGATTATGAATGACTCTAAGGTAAGCAATGATATCCTTGATCTCCTGTCGGCGATAAAAGCGTGTGCCACCAACAAGCTTATACGGCACTCCGTAGCGCATAAAAGTCTCCTCCAACGCTCGTGATTGAGCATTGACCCGATACATCACGGCACAGCCTTTCAGCGATATTTGCTCCCGGCTGACTAGCCTTTCTATCTCATTGACCACTGATTGAGCCTCTCCTTCCTCACTGTAGCTCTCAATAATAACGACCGCAGAGCCAACTTCATTCTCCGTCCATAAGTCTTTGGGCTTGCGTTGCTCGTTCGCCGAGATAACGTCTGAAGCCGTCTCTAGGATCGTCTTGGTGGAGCGGTAATTCTGCTCCAAATACACCACTTTGGCCTCAGGATAATCCCTCTCAAAACTCAGGATGTTGCGCAAATCGGCGAACCTCCAGGAATAAATCGATTGGTCAGGATCACCAACAACACAGATATTGTGATACCTGCCTGCCAATCGCCTCGTGAGCTCATATTGGGCAATATTGGTATCCTGAAACTCATCAACTAAGACATGAACATAACGTGACTGGTATCTGCTAAGAATTTCTGGATGGTCATTGAATAGCTGTACCGTTTTCATTAGCAAATCATCGAAATCTACGGCCTCACTTTGACTTAGCAACTGTTGATAGCGCTGGTAGACCCTATGCACTATTTCTTCAAAATAACTATTAACCTGCTGGGCGTAGCCGTGAGGAGTAATAAGGCGGCTCTTGGCAGCGCTAATGGCTGATTGTAACGTGCGAGGAGCATATTGCTTAGGGTCAAGATTTAATTCCTGAAGGCTCCGCTTTAGCAAATTCAATTGGTCTTCATCATCATAAATGACAAAACTGGAGTTAAGCCCTATGGCTTGACCCTGATGACGGAGAATTCGACTGCAGATAGCATGGAAAGTGCCCAGAGTCAAAGCTTCACCCACCGGCCCCAGAAGTTGTTCTAACCTTTCTTTCATTTCACGGGCAGCCTTGTTAGTGAAGGTGACAGCCATAATCCGCTGTGGACTTACGCCACAGACTTTGACTAGGTAAGCAACATGGTGGGTGATTACTCTGGTCTTACCGCTGCCAGGGCCAGCTAAGATAAGCACCGGACCCTCAATGGCTTCTACGGCTTGTCTCTGGGCAGGATTAAGCGAGGCTAGGATTTCCATAAGGGCTAAACAGCATTATAACATGGGCGGAGACAGCTCCAAAAAAATCAAACTTGCCTTAGCCATACTCCTCTTAAGTTTACTATGATGCCGCTGATTACCTTTGAAAGCAAACTTCCAGACTTTTGTCCTCCTCTATGATGTTTTGAAGCAAAAGAGATAGCTAGCTTCTCTCTGGGCAAACTTGAAAACAAAAACGGGCATCAGTGCCTCTGCGGTTTCACGGATTTTTTCGCCGGTAAGTGGTGGCTGACGAGATAATGACCAGCAAAGCTGAAAGAAAACGAGGAAGTCAAGCTAATAAGCAGAAATGGGTTCTCTGTCAGTGGTGATTTTTCTGGTTGTGGCTAGCTGCTGGCGAATGTGTTTGGGAAGGGTAAACATAGCCTCATGGGTGAGCCCATCATATGACTTTAGCTCTTTTGATATTCTTGCCCGGATTCTGGCGTCAATCTCCCCGGGCACTAATTTGGTGGGGTCTAGGTTGTCCGAGGCAGAGATAAACCCCCATAAGCTGGTGAACGAAGGTACGTGTACTTGATAGGGGCGGACTGTTGCAAAAACGGTTCTTAAGGTGTTGACAATAGCAGCGAAATTTTGTGAATCAGCCCAGGTGGCAGATTCAGCTTGCACAGATATAATGCCATCAGGTTCGAGCCTTTGTTTGACTATCTGGTAGAATTCTTGAGTATATAAGAAACGAGCTGGTCCCTCTGCCAGAGGGTCAGCTAGGTCAATAACTATAACATCAAACTTATCTGGGCATTTTTTCAGATATTCCCTGGCATCAGCGAAGTGGAGCTCGACGCGAGGGTCATCAAAGGAGTTCTGATGAAAGGAGTGCAGAAATCGACGGCAAATATCTACCACTTCTTTATCAAGGTCTACCATAGTCACCTTTTTGACTGACTTATGTCGCAAGACCTCTCTCAAAGTGGCGCCTTCCCCTCCACCAGCGATAAATATCTTTTCTGGCCGGGGGTGAGTGAGCATGATGGGGTGCACTAGAGCTTCGTGGTAAACAAACTCATCGCTCTCGCTGGACTGAATTTTCCCATCGAGAACCAGGCAGGTGCCAAAGCTGCCAGTGTTGATGACTTCTATCGATTGAAATTCACTTTGCCCAGAATATATCACCCTCTCAATATTATGCAAAACAGTAAGGTTGGGGCTAATATAGTCATGAAACCATTTATGTTTGTCAGGGTCTTTGTCTTTCATTTTGTTGCATAACCAACCCGGCTATCCTCTACAATGCCTCTTCGCAACTCAACTACAGAGTAGTTTTTGGCTTCCAATTTCTCTATTATTAACTTGGCAGCTTCACCCGGTTTCACATCATCTCCACAGGTAAAAACATCAACAGCAGCATACCGATACTCAGGCCAAGTATGGATGGAGATGTGCGATTCGGCGATATTGGCCACTCCGCTCACCCCATGAGGAGAGAAATGGTAGAAAGATTGGCCGACTACGGTAGCGCCACAGCAAATGGCAGCTTCGTTAAGACAGTCTTTAAGAAAATCTAAGTCATCCAGCACCTCCTTGTTGCAGTCTTTCAGCTCTAGTAACATATGTCTTCCCAGTGCATACAAATCACCTTCCCTCCTTTAGATTCAAGTCGATCACAAAGGTTTAACGAGGCAAAACAAATTCTATATTGCCTGCTTACTAAGGGTCAAGGCTTGTGTTGGCTGAGCATGCAGCATTGGAGCGAGTACAGGTTTCTGTTACAATATTACTTACTCTCAAGGCGTATGTCTGCAAAGGAACGATTTGTTACCATTTGTACTGCCAGACACTTAGAGGCACATGTGATCCAGGGACGGCTGGCAAGCGAAGGCATCCCAGCCATTCTAAGCTATGAGAGTGCTGGCTTAGTTTATGGACTTACTGTTGACGGCTTAGGTGAAGTAAAGATATTGGTGCCCA
The DNA here is from genome assembly GCA_964545665.1 of uncultured Dehalococcoidales bacterium. GTDB lineage: Bacteria > Chloroflexota > Dehalococcoidia > GIF9 > AB-539-J10 > CAZJGF01. The sequence goes on along the minus strand of CAZJGF010000004.1, from coordinate 10,869 downwards.
ATCATCTAGCCAAAGAAGCTAAGGAGATTTTGGGAATTTAGCCTATGAGTTCAAGATTAGAGCGCATAACTGAGCAGCGCTCAGACAGTTTGAAAAGGATTGCTTCCTATGGGGTAGACCCCTATCCCCATTCTTATCATCCCAGCCATACTACAACCGAGGCGCTGGCTCTTTTTGAACAACAAAAGGGAAAGTTACACGCTATCTCCCTCGCCGGGCGGGTTATGGCTAAGCGCTCCATGGGCAAGATGACCTTTTTTGATATCCGTGACGGCTCAGGGAGAATACAGCTGTGTTTTCGCCATGACCTTCTGGGCAAAGAGAGATATGAGTTTCTTAAAGATATTGACATCGCTGACATTATAGGAGTGGAAGGCGAGCTTTTCCAAACAAAGACTGGAGAAATCACCCTTGAGGTATCCAACTTTGCCATGCTGTGTAAATCTCTTCGCCCTTTACCAGAGAAGTGGCACGGGCTAGCTGATGTGGAGAAACGCTATCGGCAGAGGTATCTTGATCTCATTGCCAATGAAGAGACCAGAACTATATTTATGCTACGTAGTCGGATCGTCACCGCGATAAGGAATTTCCTCAATGACCATGGCTTCATAGAAGCAGAGACACCCGTTCTCCAGCCGCAGGCTGGAGGAGCCTTAGCACAGCCCTTTGTCACCCACCACCACGCTCTTGGCAAAGACCTTTACCTGCGCATTGCCTTGGAGCTTCCCCTCAAGAAGTTAATAGTAGGCGGCTTTGACAAGGTTTATGAGATGGGACGTGTATTCCGCAATGAGGGTATCTCTATCAAACATAATCCCGAATTCACCCTGCTCGAGTGCTACCAGACCTATGCTGACTATAATGACATAATGGGCTTGGTTGAGGAGATGTTCTCTTACGTTGCTCAAGAGGTTCTAGGCAACACCAAGATTACCTGTAATGGGGAGACTATTGACCTTGCTCCTCCCTGGCAAAGGCTTTATCTACGTGAGGCTATCGAAAATTATTGTGGTATTGACTTTGAGCAGTATCCAGACGCCGAATCTCTCCGAGACGTAATCCTGCGTTCAAAGGCATCGAAAATATCAGCTAAGCGATTTGAAGGTGATTTTGAGTATTTGTCAAACATTGATGTGGCATCAAGAGTTAAACTTGTTGATAAACTTATTTCTGCCTTTGTTGAGCCAAACCTTGTCCAGCCGACTTTTCTCCTCGATTACCCAGTAGAAATGTCACCTTTGGCTAAGAGGAAACGAGGTAATGACCGCCTGGTAGAGAGGTTTGAGACCTTCATTGGTGGGGTAGAGGTTGCCAACGCTTTCACTGAGCTCAATGACCCTGTGGAACAAAGAGAGAGGTTTCGGCAACAGCTGAAACAGCAGGTCGACAATGAAGAAGTCGAGATTGCCGACGAGGATTTTCTTGAAGCTTTAGAGTATGGCATGCCACCAACTGGTGGTCTTGGGGTAGGCATTGACCGCCTGGTAATGCTGCTGACTGGTCAGCAATCCATCCGCGAAGTTATACTCTTCCCCCAGTTAAAGGCAAAACAAGATGCTTGATATTAAGCTTATTCGCGAAAATCCTGACCTTGTTCGTCAGGCAATGGAGAAAAGAGGCAATGCTGCCTCCGTGGAAACCGTCCTTGAAACTGACGACCATTACCGCCACTTGCTGCGTCAGATCGAGGCACTGCGGGCTCGACATAACGAGACAAGCAAGCGACTGGGCAAAACTAAAGAGAAGCCACCTGAGCTTATCGCTGAGATGCGCCAGTTAGGAGAGCAGATATCCTCCTTGCAGCGGGAGACCAAAGAGGCTAAGGGCAACCTTGATTCCTTGCTGCTAGGATTGCCAAATATCCCTCACCCCAGTGTACCTTTAGGAAAAAACGAGAACGACAATATCGTAGTGCGTACTTGGGGTGAACCAAAAAACTTCTCTTTTAAGCCACTGCCTCACTGGGAGCTGGGGGAAAATTTGGACATAATAGATTTCCCTAAAGGAGTAAAGCTCTCGGGAACCAGGTTTTATGTTCTCAAAGGATTAGGAGCACATCTTCAGCGAGCACTCATTTCTTTTATGCTCGATTTGCATGTCAAGGAGCATGGCTATAAAGAAATTTACCCTCCCTTTATGGTAAAGCGAGAATGCATGGTAGGCTCAGGAAACCTGCCTAAATTCGCCGATAATCTCTATCATGACGATGAAGATGATTTTTGGTTCATACCCACAGCGGAGGTGCCTTTAACTAATCTGCATCGTGATGAAATATTAGATGCCAAAGTTTTGCCCCTTTCCTACGTTGCCTATACCGCTTGCTTTCGCCGGGAGAAGATGGCTGCTGGTAAAGATACCCGAGGCATCAAGAGGGGACACCAGTTTGATAAAGTGGAGCTTTATAAGTTCACTGAGCCTGAGACATCCGATGAGGAGCTGGAAAATCTGGTAGCTAATGCCGAAGATGTATGCCGTAGATTAGCTATAGCTTACCGTGTAGTGCAACTATGTACTGGAGATCTTGGTTTCGCTGCCTGCAAAACCTACGATATTGAAATGTGGGCTCCTGGCTCTAACGAGTGGCTCGAGGTCAGCTCTTGCAGCAATTGTGGCGACTTCCAGGCAAGAAGAGTCAATACTCGCTATCGCCCTGAACCTGATGCTAAGCCTCGCTCTGTTCACACACTTAATGGCTCAGGTTTGGCCTTACCACGAGTCCTTATCGCTGTGCTTGAGAATTACCAACAACCCAATGGCACGGTATTAGTGCCTGAGGTACTACAGCCTTATATGGGGCAGGAAGGTACCTATGTTTCATAGGACCTTGGCATTCCAAGTACATGCTCCCCGATGTAATTCAAGGCCATCTGCTGTGTAATTGGAGCAAGCCTAATTAAGTTTATTTCCCTCCACCACCTTTCGACATCGTACTCCCGAGCATATCCATAGCCTCCAAAAGTCTGCATCGCCCAGTAAACAGCTTTAATGCCGCTTTCAACAGCTACAACCTTCGCCATGTTGGCAATGTCCCCTACCTCTCTAACCCCTGCCCCACTATCGTACAGGGTAGAAGCCTTAAAATTGAGGACTTTTGCTGCCTCGAGGTTAGCATAGGCTTCAGCTAAGTTAAACTGTAAACCTTGGTAGCTTCCAATTGGCACGCCGGCGAAAACTTTCCTTTCCTTGGAATAATCAATGGCCTTACTCATTGCCAGCCTGGCAATGCCAATAGCCGCCGCGGCAAAAGACATCCGCTCAGTATTCAGGGTGTCAAGTAGCGAATACCAACCACCATCCAATGGTGGCATTAAAGCGCTTTCCGGCACCTTCAGGTCATTGATGCCAATGTCACAAGAATGGGAGTAATTTATTCCATGCTTGGGGATAGCGGTCATCATAACGGCTGGATCGGGCAAATCAGCAAGGAAGAGGCTCAATCCATCGGTTTTCTTGACGCTTTTCTCCCCCGGCGTTGTTCTGGCTACTATCATCATTCCCTTTGCTCTATCAGCCCCGCTAATGAACGTCTTGTTGCCACTTATTATCCATCCACCATCCACGCTCCTCGCCGTTGTTCTGGTGTCGAGGGTATTTGTGCCTGCGTCTGGTTCCGTAAGGCCCATGCAAAATTCAATATCTCCTGAAGCCATGCCAGGAAGATATTTCCGTCTCTGTTCCTCAGTTCCATGCCGAATTATGCTTAAGCCACCGAAAATCTCGGTTAGGATGAGGTACCATGGGCCAGCCATCCCACAGCCACCTGCAGCCAACTCCTCCATTGCTATAAGCAACTCTGTCATACCTTTTCCCGAGCCGCCATATTTCTCAGGAATTATCAGGCCGGTAAATCCAGCCTTGCTTATCGCCTGCCAGAACTCCTCGGCAAATTCCTCCCTGAGATCCTTTTCCCGCCAATATTCTGGAGGAAAATCCCTGGCTATTTCTCCGGCTGAGCTGGCAATCATCTTCTGTTCTTCGGTAAAGCTAAAATCCATACGCTCCCTCCTTAATACCCATCCTACGGTGGACTTTAGCCAGCAAACCAGCAAACTGGCTCACCACCCCCTTGCTTCTGGACTATTATCTATCCCATACCTATTCTTGATGAATTCCAAAGTGGCTTTCATCGAGGTCTCGACAAATTCCATTGCCTCGGGATCTCTCTGCAGGCAAGCCCATTCAGGAACTTTCTCTCCCCGAACCGTTGCCACGGCATACAAATCCATCAAATCTCCCTTCCTCTTCCCTTTCGGCACAAATTCAAACTTCACCTTTTTCCCAATGAAGATCTCCTTTGGTGGAATGTGCAGCAATGTAGGCAAAGTAGTATCAGCACCATCGACTTGAACCCAACCCATTGAGAAAGGCAGCATGTACTCAAAAGGAGCTGCTGCCAAACACTGCACTGTAAAAGTGTGAATGATACCGGTCAATGGGAGATCTATCCAGTTCTCAAAACAGTCAGCTACCTTACACTCTGGCTTCCAGCAGTGAGCTCGAGAAGGACAATATACCGTGCCGCATTTAGGGCACTTTGTTCCCATAAGCTTTCCCTCTAGTAGCCCCCTGAAAAACGGAGAAACAAGACCATAGCTGTGGGAATAGAAAGCGAAACTAGCACGGTCTATCACCATAAACTCTTTGGGTGGCCTTTGCCTCGATTCTTCAATTGTGCCACCACCCCAAGGACCCTTTACTATCTGATGTCCCTTGATATCCCATAATCCAAGGTGGACTATTGGCTCCCAAAGTTCATGAGCCACCGTTGAGTTATCTGCCACCACAGGATAGTCCCTATATTTCTTCTCTCGACCTCTCTTTATTTGTCTTACTGTTAGTTTTATCTCGGCTAATCCTTTTTCTTCTGCCATTTTCACTTCTCCTCGTTTTTTCTCTCACCTTTTTAGTCTCGCTCAAAAGTTAGTACTGCGCCCTGACAACCCGTGCCACCATGACCAGTAATGAGTGCCCTCTTTGCGTTCGGCACCTGTAGACCATCTGGACCGCACTTCTCCTTTATCTTCCCGGCAAGCTGCCAGAAAAGGAAGGTGGTATAGTAGAGACTAGTAGCTCCGACTGGATGTCCTGTTGCCGTCAGAGCACCACTCACGTTAACAGGACATTCACCACCGTACTCCACCACACCCTCTCGTATCATATGTTTTCCCTCTCCTCTGCCACAAAGACCCAAATCCTCATAAAGACAAAGCTCAACACCATCATAGGGAGCGAAGAACTCCATCAAATCCATGTCTTTCAGCGGATTAATAATGCCTGCCTGAGCATAGGCTCTCTTTGCTGCCACGTGCAGAGAGGCGAAGTTTGCCATGTCAGGATAAGGTGTCCTGGGTAACTTGACGAAATCTGGATATATCCTCGCTTCATCCTTGAATCCCTCATAGGCAAAATCTGCTGTTCGGTCTCCCGGTCTCATCGAGTCTGTCCCCACACCAACACCAGTTATCCACATAGGCGTATCGGTGAACCGCTTGACCTTCTCCTCGGCTGCCATCAGTACACAGCACGCTCCCTCGCTCATCACAGCATTATTCAATACTCGGTGAGGCCAACATACTAATCTGCTCTTCCAGTAGTCATCCAGCGTTATGGGCGCAGTGCCGTGTTGGCTTACCCACTGAGAGAACGGAACATGAGTAGAATTGTTGTGGTTTTTCACGGCAATCCTACCGAGATCCTCACAAGTCTCTCCATACAATTGCATGTGTCGCGTTTCCAGAGCAGCGTAATATGCATTGTAATAGCCACCAACAGGGAAATCCCAATCAGTATCGGCTGCGGAAGCAATCATTTCGTTTGTGCTGGCAACATCAACCTCACACATCCATTCCCAACCAGGGATTAAGATAACGTCAAAAAAACCTGACTGTATCAAGTAGTAAGCATTAACCAGTGCATCTACCGGGGTAGAGCCTCCAGACTCAACTCGGTAACCAGGTTTACCGTGCAAGCCAAGATAATCTTGTATTATCCAGCCCATACATAGCTGCTGATTCAAATGGTCACTGAAATAGCTCATCATTACTGCATCTATTTCATCTGCCCCCAAATTGGGACACTGCCGCAACAGGTCCTGATAAGCTATGGCGACTCCTTCTTCAGCATTCTCTCCATGCCAGAGGTCTGGTCTGAATATTCCACCACCACATATGGCTACTCTTCTGTTAGCCTTAGGCATAGTTCACTCTCCTTTCTTTATGTCATCATGTCATTACTAATCCCAGTTCCAACAGCTTATTGTGCAGACAACAACATAGTCACACACCTAGACTTCTCAGACACGCCACCTCCTTTCTTGGAACAAGTACATGCGACGTTTCATATTTCGTTTTTCCCTTAAATCAAACCTTCCCAAGAGGTTCTTTAGTGACGGGATTCGAAGGATTTCTTCCAGACAGGGCAGCAATTACATTTTCCGCGGCTATCGCGTACATCCCCCCTCGCTTTTGCTGCGCAGAACTACCTAAAATAACGTGCGTCACCTTGCAGCTTTGCTCTAGTTTCGCACCGCTTGGCTTCTGCTGTAGTATAGCACTTCCACATCAAATCGAATCAAACCCCGAAGGGCCCTATGCTCAATTCTCTGGAAAATGCGAGGAGCTATCCCCAGGTAATAGCCAAAACCTTTAACACGGTATAAAATCATAGAGTAAGAAATCAGCATCTTTTTATTCTGATAATATATGTAGGCTAGAGATGGAATATGAACACTTGAGAAATGCCGATGAAGTTGTCTACGAGGCAATGCTGAAGGAGATAGAGAGGATAAACACTAGCCTTGAATTGATATCTTCAGAGAATCTCCCTAGCAAAGCGACTCTTGAAGCTCTTGGCTCTGTCTTCAATGACAAGTACTCCGAGGGGTACCCGGGTAAGAGATACTATGGTGGCAACAAGTTTATTGATGTTATCGAGAATCTGGCCATTGAAAGAGCAAAACTCCTATTTGGAGCGGAACACGTGAATGTTCAACCATACTCCGGCAGTCCGGCCAATATGGAAGTCTACCTTGCTTTCATGAACCCCGGAGACACGCTCATGGGGATGAGATTGGAGCACGGAGGGCACTTAACTCATGGACACAAAGTAAGCTTTACTGGCAAGTTATTCAACGCAGTCCAATACGGAGTAAACAGAGAGACAGAATTATTAGATTACGATGAAATCGAGAAGATTGCTCTGGAAGCAAAACCTAAGGTAATTGTTTGCGGAACGACTGCCTATCCGCGCCAGATTGACTTCAAGGCATTTCATGAAATAGCCAAAAAAACGGAAGCGATTTCCATGGCCGATATCGCCCACATTGCTGGGCTTATTATTGGTGGTGTCCATCAATCACCTTTCCCTTACGTAGACGTTGTAACAACGACGACACACAAGACTCTCAGAGGACCAAGAGGAGCAATGATAATGTGCAAAGAGAAATTTGCCAATGCTATAGATGAAGCGGTCTTCCCCGGAATGCAGGGAGGACCTCACGACCATGTTACAGCGGCCATGGCTGTTGCTTTTGGTGAAGCTCTAAAACCGGAGTTCAAAGATTATGCACGACAAGTCGTGAAAAACGCCAAAGCCTTGGCAGAATCCCTGATGGAGAATGGTTTCAGATTAGTAACTGGGGGAACCGATAACCACCTAATGGTTGTTGATTTACGGAATAAAGGCATCACTGGGAAAGAGGCAGAAGCTGTACTAGATAGTGCTGGTATATCTGTAAACAAGAATACAATCCCATTTGATCTGAGAAAACCCTTTGACCCCAGCGGCATTAGAATAGGAACACCAACAGTAACGACTCAAGGAATGAAAGAGGAACAGATGAGACAAATTGGAAAATTCATAACAGAAGCAATAGACTCCAAAGACGATCGGAAAGAATTGGAACAGATTCAGCAAAGGGTCAAAGTGTTATGTCAGGCATTCCCGGCATACCCGACGCCACCTTAGCCTTAGAGACTCAAGGATTATCATGAGGCAAGAATGCCAAACTGACCCACTAGCCAGATGCGCACATAGCAGCCAGTTGTATGGCTTCCTTGGCACACTATGGTATGTATCTAGAACAACGTAAAGAGGAAGGTTGACCAGGCTGGATGGCATTTTGTATGAGTTCGATGCGCTTGGCTTTACCTCCCTGGTCAACTTCTACGGCGACAACGTCTATACGCCAAAGTGGCGGTAAGTCCTGGTGGGCATTAATGTAGCCTAAGGCCAAAGCAACGAGTTTTTCCTGTTTGCGTTGCGTTATGGATTCTTCTGGAGTGCCAAAGTCTAAGCTACTCTTGGTACGAACCTCAACAAAGACAAGATAATCCTTTTGATGAGCAACGATATCGATTTCCCCTGCACGGCAACGGAAATTGGTCTCGCGAATACGGTATCCTCTTTTCTTGAGGAATTTCCGTGCCAGTTCCTCTCCTAGCTTAGCAACTTCGTCGCGGTTCATGCATAGTCAAGATTGCGTCCCCTTTCTCATCTTCATCTGTCCTCCCATCAGCGTAGCTGCATCCCGTCCCTTATCGGGTAAACCGTTAGCCGCCACGCATTCTTCTACCTACATTAACTCACACCTCCTGTTCAGGGTTGATGTCGGGAGTGCGCCTTGTATTCTGCTTTCAGACCACTCCTCTCAAACCTTCAAGACAGCTCGGCTGTCCCCTACCTCCTGTCATCACCTCTCGCCGACACACCTAGCTGCTGAGATGACAACGCCTTTCCTTGCACTTACTCAAAGCTACTGCTTCGATGGGAAGACAGCTCCCATAAAGTGAAGGATTAAGGCAGCAATTGTTCGGGAAGTCAGGTTGCTACAGTCATAAGCAGGACACATACAGGCCACGTCAAAACCGACCACCCTTCCCCTTCTGGCTATCCCAACCAAGGTTTGCTCAACCTCCAGGAAGCTCAATCCACCTGGCTCGGGAAACGTTGTACCCGGGGCCACCGAGGGATCCAAGACATCGACATCAAGGCTTACATAGATATTCTTAGCCTCGGGAATGCTCTCCACCACCTTGGCAGCTCCCATCTCTCTGAATCTATTAGCTGTAATCACCTTCTCACCATACGCCAAAGCGGCGTCATAGGCTTTCTTAGAACTGGGAGGCAAAGGAGCTCTGAGGCCAATCAGCGTTATGTTATGAACAAAAGGAAGCTCAGAGCAGCGCCTGAATGCACTCGCGTTAAAAACCTTTACGCCCTCCTCCGTCTCGTCTTCAAAGTCTAGGTGGGCGTCAAGATACACGATATCGAGAGGATCGTACTTATCAAGCCCTCTCACCAACAGAAAGGGAATCGTATGATCCCCTCCGATGACCAGAGGAAAGGCACCACGACTCACTATACGCCTGACCGTTCTCGCTACTCTGTCGAAATTTCCCTCGTTTTCAGTAGGGAGGATATTTACGTCACCGCAGTCAGCCATAGTAACACCCTTCAACTCCTCCACACCAGTATCAACATTGAACCACCCGCAAGCAGCCTCAACCTTGCCATCGTCCGTATAGGAATATTCGCTCTGCGCTTGGCGAATCGCTGCCGGACCCCACCTAGTGCCACCGCGGCACCACCTTCTCGAACCACAGTCAAAGGGAAGTCCCAGGAAGGCGACATCCGCTGACAGTTCATCAAGATTGCCACAGGTAGGCATACCGAACAATGTATTAACCCCGGATAGAACATCCCTCGCTTTTTTCCTCACTATCTCCTCCTTGTTTTCTGAACTCTCCGATTCTAGCGGTTTTCACTCCAAACGCCGGTGCCAGCTCTGTCTAGTTAACGTCATCACTCCCCCGCCAACGCTTCCCCAGCAGTGGCTCGCCATCCACAACTTGACTTCTGGTTACCACAAAACCCGCAGCTGAAAAATCCCCTCTTCAACTATTTGTCTCCTTTCACGCAACACTGCTCCTGGCACAATTCTCTCTACCACCACTAGCTTGTGCCAGCGCGGGTTATCGAAGACCGAATAATACTTTAGGAAGCCATAACGCTAACTGTGGGACAAGTAGAACCAAAGCTAACACTGCCGCTTGGATTAGCAGGAAGGGCCAAATAGAACGATAGATATCTGTTATGCTTACTCCAGGTGGAGCCACTCCCTTCATATAGAACAGACAATAGCCGAATGGAGGAGTCAGGTAGCCCAGCTGCATATTGACTATGAAAAGAACTCCAAACCATACCGGGTCAAAACCACAAGCCGTAAGAATCGGGGCATAAACAGGAATGGTTAATGCTAGCATGGTTACTTCTTCCACAATACAGCCTAGAAGGATGTAGCTCAGCTGCATGAATACAACAAGCGTAAGCGGTGATACCGGTGCCTCTGTCAATACTCCGCGGATCAACTGTGCAGTACCTATATCAACAAATACAGTAGAAAATATTTTGGCTCCGAAAATGATCCACATAACCATTGCATTAATCATGAACGTCCGGTAGCATGCCTCTTTGAATAGCTGCCAGCTTAGTTTGCGACGAATGGCAACGGAAGCTAAGATGGCAGCAGATCCCACACCAGCAGATTCCATAAGGGAAGCCATACCCAGAAAGATCGAACCTAGCATAACGACAATAATTAAGGTAGGTATGATTACTCCTTTGCTTAAAGCAAGCTTCTGTCTCACGCCCAGCCTCTCTTCCGGGGGTATAGCGGGACCGAGGTTCGGTCGAAAGTGACATCTAAGGCCTATATAAGCCATATAGCACGCTGACAGAATGAGGCCTGGAATAACTCCCCCAGCAAACAGTCTTCCTATAGATGTGTGTGTCAACATGCCAAAGATGATTGCAGCAACGCTGGGAGGGATGAGGATCCCCAATGCTCCACCAGCCATGATAGGAGCCAGT
>CAZJGF010000003.1:25234-30008 GCA_964545665.1 uncultured Dehalococcoidales bacterium | reverse complement strand
ACCTCCCACAGCAATGCTTATATTTCTTGCCTGAGCCGCAGGGGCAGGGGGCATTACGGCCGACTTTCTTGCCTGCCACCACTGCTTGCTTTTTGCGTGGAGGTTCTTTGCTGACGCCAACATGGTAAATAGTGTGGGCAACATCATGCTGGATGCTAGACAGAAGGCCTTCAAAAAGAGCGTGGCCTTCCTTCTTATACACCACCAGCGGCTGTTGTTGACCAGCAGCGCGCAGACCTATTCCCTGACGCATATGTTCCATAGCAGTAAGGTGCTCCATCCATAACCTATCAATGACCCGCAGCATTACTATACGCTCGGCCAGACGCATATTACCCGGGCCTATCTCCTGTTCCCGCTGGTTATAAAGATCAACAGCATAGCTACTTAATCTGTCTACGATTTGCTTGCCATCAGATTGGGATTGTTTCGCTTCGCTCGCAATGACAGATTGCGGCGGTGCCGGAAGAATGCGAGACACATCCTCAAGCAAACCAGGCGGGTCTGGTTCAGCCAGATCACTGTCGAAGTGCCTGGTTACTATGCCTTGAATTTCATCCTCGACCATAGACATTATGTTCGCTTTAAGGTCAGCGCCGCTGAGTATTTTCTTTCTCTCAGCGTAAATTACCTCACGGTGCTTGTTGACCACGTCATCATATTCCACAAGATGCTTACGAATATCAAAATGATAGCCTTCTGTCTGCACCTGGGCATTGGTTATCGCTTTGGTGACCATGGAATGCTCAATAGGAGTATTCTCATCCATCCCGGCCCATTGCATAAACCCCTTAACGCGTTCGCCGCCAAAGCGACGCATAATTTCGTCCTCCAGGGAAGCATAGAAGCGAGAGCTACCCGGGTCTCCCTGCCTCCCTGCTCGGCCACGGAGCTGATTATCAATGCGTCTGGCTTCGTGGTGCTCGGTGCCGATGATATGAAGCCCGCCAAGCTCAACCACTTTGCTGTGCTCCTCAAGCCACTCCTCCTGATCACGCTTTTCGGGATTGCCGCCAAGGATAATATCCACACCACGTCCAGCCATATTGGTAGCCACAGTCACTGCTCCCAGACCCCCGGCCTGGGCAATTATGCCAGCCTCTTTCTCATGGTTCTTGGCATTTAGCACCTGGTGGGCTATACCCTCCTTTGTTAGCAGGTCGCTTAAGTACTCTGAATTTTCAATAGAAGTTGTACCTATAAGAACTGGCCTTCTATCATTATGCAACTGTTCAATCTCCCTGCTTACAGCGCCAAACTTGGCTTTCTCATCCTTGTAAACCTGGTCAGTGTACTCGATCCGAATTAATGGCCTGTTCGTAGGCATAACCACCACTTCCAATTTGTAAATCTTGTAAAATTCCTCACCTTCGGTGGCAGCAGTGCCAGTCATGCCAGCCAACTTCTGATACATGCGAAAATAATTCTGGAAAGTGATAGTAGCCAAAGTGACGCTTTCTCGCTGTATCTTCACACCCTCCTTAGCCTCAATGGCCTGGTGCAGTCCTTCAGAATATCTCCGCCCAAACATCAATCTGCCGGTGAACTCATCCACGATAATAACCTGCCCATCCTTGACCACGTAGTCCCGGTCCCTCTTAAATAGAGCATGAGCCTTAAGGGCGCTCTCCAGATACTGAGTGAGGAAGTAGTTTGAGGGGTCATAAAGGCTAGGCGCCTTAAGTAAACCTTGCCGTCTCAATGCATCCTCCACCTTGGGAATACCAATATCATCAGTAAGGTGGACGGTGCGCGTTCGCTCATCAATAGAATAGTCCTCATCCTTTTTAAGTCGGGAAGCCAGATGAGCAAAGGTATAATATCTCTGTGTTGCCTCCTCAGCAGCCCCACTTATAATCAGCGGAGTACGGGCCTCATCAATAAGGATATTATCAACCTCATCAACTATGGCGTAGTTAAGCTGCCGCTGCACGCATTGAGACAAATCCAGCACCATGTTATCCCTAAGGTAGTCAAAACCAAACTCGTTATTGGTGCCATAAGTTATATCCGCCTCATAAGCCTGGCGACGAGTGATAGGACGGAGGAAAGGCCATTTCCTATCTTCTGATTCATAACCAGAATCATAAACGTAGGACGGGGCTTGCTGGTCCGAGGCCTGGCGGGCATTAATACAGGCCACGCTTATCCCCAAGGCATGGTAAATAGGGCCCATCCAGTGGGAGTCCCGCCTGGCCAGATAATCGTTAACGGTAACCAGGTGGCAGCCTTGCCCAGCGAGCGCATTAAGATAAAGAGGCAGGGTGGCCACTAAGGTCTTGCCTTCACCGGTCTTCATCTCAGCTATCTTGCCTTGATGAAGCACAATGCCGCCCATCAACTGGACATCGAAATGCCTCTGCCCTATAGTGCGCTTGGCCGCTTCTCTAACCGCAGTGTAAGCCTCGGGTAAAAGCGCATCTAAACTCTCGCCATCCCTTAGCCGACCTTTGAATTCATCAGTTTTAGCCTGAAGTTCGGCATCAGTGAGGCCTTCAAAATCGGGCTCCAGCGAGTTTATTCGATCAACCAAAGGCTGAAGACGCTTTAGCACCTTCTCGTTGGAATCAATCAGACCACCAAGCCACTTAAGCATATTCCTATTCAAACACTCTCAAACATTGCACCCACGGATAAGCCAGTGTGAATACGATGAATGGCCTCACCAATGAGTGAAGCTATGGGCAAAACGGTAACCTTACTCAACTTCTTATCTCCGGTCACGGGTATGGTATCAGTTACCACCACTTCCTTCACCGGGCTGGAAGCAATCCTTTCTATAGCCGGTCCTGAGAAAACAGGGTGGGTACAACAGGCGTAAACTTCAGTGGCACCATCCTTCAAAAGGGTACTCACGACGCCAACCAAAGAGCCAGCAGTATCAATCTCATCGTCCACAGTCAAGGCACACATCCCCTGAACTTCACCAATCACATGAAGGGTCTCAGTAGCATCAGTATTCCCCAGGCGTCTTTTCTCAATAATGGCCAAGGAGGCTCCAAGGCTAGCAGCTACGTCACGGGCACGCTTAGAGATGCCAATGTCAGTAGCCACCACCACCAGATTAGACAGAGCCTTCTCCTTAAAGTACTGGCTGAGAATAGATAGGGCGGTTAGCTCATCAACGGGTATAGTGAAGAACCCCTGAATTTGAGCAGCGTGGAAATCTACAGTGAGTAGTCTGTTGGCTCCGGCAGTCGTAATCAAATCAGCTACTAAACGAGCTGTAATAGGCACTCGTGGCTGGTCTTTCTTGTCGGTGCGGCCATAGCCATAATAGGGAACCACAGCGGTGATCCGCCCAGCTGAAGCTCGCTTAAAGGCATCGATCATAATAAGAAGCTCGACCAAGCTCTTGTTAACCGGAGAGCAAATGGGCTGAATAACAAAAACATCCCGCTGACGCACATTCTCCAAGATGCGGACAAAGATATTTTCATTGGAAAATTCAAAGACATCAACTCGCCCCAGAGGTATGCCTAAGTAATCACATACCGACTCTGCTAGAACTGGATGGGCATTTCCGCTGAAGACCTTTAGTTCATCCATAGTTGTCATCCTCCAAATACGAGATGTTGCCCTAATTATAACACTAAGCTGCTTCTAATTCTTAGTGTTAAGCTTGTCTGAGTGCTGGGAGAATCTAGCGGGCATCGCTATAAATAGGCTTGGGAGTACCTGGGGCTTTAATAATGAGACTACAACCTGCAGCCACAACGAGCACCACAGTCCCTACGATAATAGCAATATCATAGCTTCCCGTAGTATCAAAAATGTAACCAGCCAGTAACGGACCAATCGCTCCGCCAGGAGCGATTGCCAGCGATACCATTCCAAAAATACTGCCATGAAACTTCGTTCCGAAATAATCACCCGTTATGGCAGGAAAAAGGATGTCACAGTTTCCATAGCCAAAGCCAAACACGACTGAGAAGAGATAGAATTGCCACGGTTGTCTTGCTTTTATCAGCCACAACATCATCATGGCCAGCAAAAGATAAGCAATAAAGAAAGACGCTTTCCTCCCAATCTTGTCTGAAAGTCGGCCCATTATCACTCTGCCCAAAACACTGCCCCCTCCTACAAGACCGATGAGAGTGGCAGCAATCATTGGTGCAATGCCGACGTCAGCGGCATAGGCCTTCAGATGAACCATCACCATTTGAAGGGGCAAAATAAAGAACATGTGCATTGCAAACAAAAGCCAGAATGCCTTTGTCCTTAACGCCTGCTTAAGGGTGAAATCCATGGTATTGGACGAAGGACTATTGTTCCGTTGACCTGCCGTCATTTTCTCCAGACCGTAGGGGTGGAGACCTTTCTCACAGGGCTCGAGCCTCATCAATCTGGAAAGAGGTAAAGCTATGATTACAAGAAGTCCAGCTAATATCAGGTAAGAAATGCGCCAGTCAAATTCAGAGATAAGGGCTTGAGCAAAAGGAGCTATGACTAACGCACCCACTCCTACCCCAGCCGTGGTGACCCCCAATACAACTCCCCTTTTGGCCACAAACCAGCGTGATGCTATTGAAGCTATTGGCAGGTAACAAAAACTATAACCTCCACCAGCCATAAGCCCGTAAAATGCATAAAGTTGCCAAGGTGCAGCTACAGTAGCCATAAGCGCATAACCTGCGCTCATAACGACAATGGAGATCATAAGCGCCAGCCGAGGACCGTATCTGTCGTTCAACCTACCAGCAACAAAGCCGAAAACGCCCAGGCAAATCATAAGCAAGGAAAAAGCTCCTGACACCATAGCCCTTGACCAGCC
>CAZJGF010000003.1:0-25134 GCA_964545665.1 uncultured Dehalococcoidales bacterium | reverse complement strand
TCCCAAGAATGCTGCCGTGGAATTTCATGCCAAACCAGTCGCCGACTACCGCCGGAAACAGAGGAGCAAAACCGCCATAGCCAAAGCCAAAAATAGCCGAAAAGAGGTAAAACTGCCATGGCTGCCTTGCCTCTAGCAGCCATAACATCATTACCGCCATCAACAGGAAGACGATAATGAAAGACGCTCTTCTTCCAATTCTATCTGAGACCCTGCCCATAACTATCCTGCCTACAATACTAACTCCACCCACAAGGCCAAGAGCAATAGCAGCAGTCATTTCCACAACGCCGAAATGAACAGCGTATGCCTTCAAATGAACCATCACCATCTGAGTCGGCATCAATACAAGCACATATATCACAAACAAGAGCCAGAAGGATTTTGTCTTTATCGCCTGCCTAACAGTAAAGTCCACCGGGCTAAGAGGTGAATTATCACCTGGCTTATCCCCTACTGGCGTTCCCTCAGTCCCATAGGGGCGGAGGCCTTTCTCCGAGGGGTCAAGCCTCATTAGCCTGGAAACAGGAAAGACTATGCTGAAAAGAAGTCCAGCGAGTATCAAATAAGCCGACCGCCAGTCGAATTTGAAGATAAGGAATTGAGCAAAAGGAGCCAGAACCAGAGTCCCCATTCCTATCCCAGCCACGGTAATTCCTAACGCAGTCCCTCTGCTTTTCACAAACCAACGGGGCACCGATGAAGCAACCGGCATATAACCAAAACTTAACCCGGTGCCTACCATAACCCCATAGAATGCATAAAGCTGCCACGGGGCACTAATAGTGGACATAAGGGCATAACCTATACTCATGGCAATGATAGAGATCATGAGCGTCAGCCTTGGGCCATGTCTATCATTGAAGCTACCCGCAAAAAAATAGGTAACGCCATGCGTAACCATGAATAAAGAGTAAGCTCCAGATACCATTGTTCCTGTCCAGTCTAAATCTGTACATAGCTCGGTGAAAAAGATGCCATATGAATACTGGCAACCATACTCTAAAACCAAAATTATGAAGCCAGCAGCTACTATTACCCAGCCATAGAAGATTCTTGTTTTTGGCTTACCATCCATATCAGTGCCTTACCTCAGAGACAACATAACCGGGTTAACTAGGTCAATTAAGAGACGGGACAAACTAACGACCAAAACACGGCTTACACTGCCCCAGGTGTGGAGAAATACTGACACAATCTCCCTGCTTCCTCACGGACCTGCTTGTCAACATGTTTATCGCCGGGGTGAGAAAGCACTTCACAACGAGAGAAGCAATGCGCTTCATCTCACCTGTGGCAAAAACCCTCGTAGTTACCACGGGTAATACGAGGAACAGATTCACGCCACTTTCCTAGAGAAACTCACCCCTGAGCCGGGGGTAGGATGCCCACCATGATTGAGTCTTATGCCTGTAACAGTATCACCATGCTTCAATAGTCGGCCTTCACTGCTGTGTCATAATACTACTCTCAATATTATCGGTCAACGGGCACGCATATACAATCGGTTATGTTGCCACCTTTGACAGGCTACAGTCAAACTGATAAATTATTGCTAGTTAGCAGCCATGAAGGTAGAGTGCTAGATGGCATTGACAACATTGACAGAAAGAAGAGAGGCTGTCCTGAAAATCATAATTCAGGGATATATTGCTGTGGCAAAGCCTGTAGCTTCAAAAGCGGTCGCCTGTGATTATACTCTCAAGGTAAGCCCGGCCACTATCCGAAATGATATGGGCTACTTAGAGAAAGAAGGGTATGTCACACGCCTTCATCCTTCGGCCGGCGCCATTCCCACCGATAAAGCCTACCGCTACTATGTGGAATCGGTGAGCAGAGACGTTGAGATTCCGCTAGCTGAGCAATACCTTATTGCTGCATTATTCCAAGAAGTAAAAGCAGAGATTGAGCAGCGGTTGAGACTGGCAGCGTCGCTGCTGGCAGACTTTGTTCAGAACGTGGCGGTGGTAACCCAGCCCAAAGCATCTCAATGCTACTTTAAGCACCTTGACCTAGTAGCTTTACATGATTTTCTAGCACTGCTTGTTCTAGTCCTATCCGAGGCAAGAGTGAGACAAAAAATCCTGTCTTTCAATAAAAGGACTACCCAGGATGAGCTAACAAATCTGGCTACTAAGCTCAACTCTACTTATGCTGAGATGACTAGCGATGAAATATCAGCGGCGAAAGTGGAACTCTCACCTCAGGAAATGCAAGTGACCGCTTGCATAACGGACATGATGGCTGCTGAGAATAAGCTCGGACTGGGTAGGCCTTACCTTGAAGGATTACATCTAATGCTAAGGCAGCCTGAGTTTGCTAACAGCCCTAGAGCGCTTAACTTACTCGGGTTATTTGAAAAGGAAGACTGGCTGGAAAGCGTGTGTTACCCAGAGCTTGACCAACGAGGGATAAAGGTAATAATCGGCCAAGAAAATCCGGACGAGGCATTACAAGATTTAAGCTTGATAATTGGTGAGTATGGGGTTCAGAATAGAGCAAAAGGTATTGTTGGTGTCATTGGACCGAAGCGAATGGACTACACCAGGGCTATCTCTTCGGTAGACTGTCTCACCTGTCTTCTGAGTGAATCGGTAGCTGAGTATATGTAAAGGAGATTTAGCATTGGCCGAGGAGGAGAAACCACTCAACGACAATTCACCCCACGCGCAGACTGAGCGGACAGAAGACGCAGCAGCACTAGAACAAGCTCTAATTAAGGAAAAGGAGAAGTCAGAGAGGTATTTGGCTAACTGGCAAAGGGCTCAAGCTGATTTTGTTAACTATAAGAAACGTGCTGAGCAGGAGAAAAGAGAGACGGTGGAATTTGCAAACTCTGGGCTTATCCTGGCTCTGTTAGCTGTTGCTGACGATTTCGACAGGGCTTTCGCTTCACTACCATCTCGCCTTTCAAAGTCGGGCTGGATTGAAGGCATTAAGCTCATCTACAGCAAATTCAGAGCAACCTTGGAAGCACAAGGTCTAACTGAAATTGACGCCAAGGGAAAGCCATTCGACCCCCATTTGCACGAAGCGGTGATGCATCAAGAAGGTGAGGAAGACATAGTCATTGAAGAAGTTCAAAAGGGCTATAAGTTGAAAGATAGAGTGCTTCGCCCAAGCAAGGTAATAGTGGGCAAAGGCAAAGAAAAGGAGGATTAGCTATGGCTAAAGCAGTAGGCATTGATTTGGGCACTACTCTCAGTGTAGTAGCAGTAATGGAGGGAGGCGATCCTAAGATAATCCCTAGCGCTGAGGGAGGAAACCTAGTCCCTTCAGTGGTAGCAATAAGCAAGTCAGGGGAGCGGTTAGTAGGAGAAATAGCCAAGCGCCAGGCAATAGTCAATCCCGAGAATACCATCTTCAGCATAAAGCGCCTCATCGGGCGCAAGTTTAGCGACGCCACAGTTCAATATGATATGAAGCGGCTGCCCTACAGAATCACTGAGGCTCCAAATGGCGACTGCCGGGTAACGATGGGAGGCAAAGAATACAGCCCCCAAGAAGTCTCAGCTATGATACTACAGAAATTGAAGGCAGATGCTGAGGCTTATCTTGGGGAAAAGGTCAACGATGCCGTAATCACTGCCCCAGCTTACTTCAATGATAGCCAACGGCAGGCAACCAAAGATGCTGGTACAATAGCCGGGCTTAACGTTTTGCGTATTATTAATGAACCCACGGCTTCATCTTTAGCTTACGGGATGGACAAGAAAAAGGATGAAACCATCGCTGTCTATGACCTCGGTGGCGGCACCTTCGATATTTCTATACTGGACCTGGGTGAGGGAACCTTCCAAGTCAAATCAACTAATGGTGATACCCACCTCGGTGGTGATGATATTGACCAGAGAATCATGGATTGGCTATGCGATGAATTTAAGAAAGAGCAAGGCATTGACCTAAGGCAAGACAGAATGGCGTTACAGCGTATAAAGGACGCTGCTGAAAAGGCAAAGAAAGAGCTATCCACAGTAAGCCAAACTGAGATAAACCTTCCATTTATCACCGCTGACGCCACCGGCCCTAAGCACCTCAGCATTGTGCTCACCCGAGCCAAGCTGGAGCAGTTGTCAGCCGACTTAATAGAGGGGAGCCTTGGACCCTGCCGCCAGGCTTTAACTGATGCTGGGCTAACAGCGGCTCAAATCAATGATGTGATTCTGGTCGGTGGCCAAACGAGGATGCCAAAAGTTCAAGACACTTTGACTAAGTTCTTCGGCAGGGAGCCTGTCAAGGGAGTCAATCCTGACGAGGCAGTAGCCTTAGGCGCCGCCATCCAGGCTGGAGTGCTCAAGGGTGAAGTAGAAGAGGTCCTACTTCTTGATGTTACCCCGCTCACTTTGGGCATAGAGACTTTGGGAGGAGTAGCTACACCCCTGATCCCTCGCAATACCACTATTCCCACCTCCAAAAGCCAGATCTTCAGCACGGCTGCTGACAGCCAGCCAAGTGTGGAAATACATGTGCTCCAGGGAGAGCGACCTATGGCAGCTGATAACCGAACTCTGGGGCGCTTCATGCTCGATGGCATTTTGCCAGCGCCCAGAGGCGTACCCCAAGTTGAGGTGACCTTCGACATTGATGCCAACGGCATCCTCAACGTTAGTGCTCTTGACAAGGGCACAGGCAAGGAGCAGAAGATTACTATCACCGCCTCCAGCGGGCTCAGCAAGCAGGAGGTAGAAAAGATGAAACGAGAGGCTGAGAGTTTTGCCGCTGAAGATGCCAAGCGCAAGGAGCAGGTGGAGGTACGCAATTCTGCCGATAGTCTAGCTTACACTGCGGAGAAAACGCTTCGTGACTACGGAGATAAAATACCTGGCGATGTGAAACAAGAGATAGAAAGCAAGATAGCTAGTGTGAAGTCAGCCCTCCAAGGAAGCGATATAGACTCCATCCGTAACTCGGTGCAAGAGCTATCACAAGCGATGCAGAAGGTTGGAGCATCAGTCTACCAACAACCAGGACAACCACCTCCTGGTGGCGAACAAGGCCCTGGTGGCAAGCCTGGCGAAGGAGGAGAGGATACAGTGGAAGGCGAATTCCGCGAGGTATAAAGCATAGTTCTCAACCATCTCCCTTGACGGGGCAAGTTAAGATGAGGAGAGGAAATGTTTAAGTTCGCTCTGGAACAGTTTGAGCAAGCCGCTGACCGAATCAGACAAAGGGCAATAGCAGAAGACAGGTTAATCAGTAACCCTTCTGAGAAGGATCTGAGATTACTTGTGGAAAATGAGCCTGGGATTAGCAAAACGAAATATGGAAATTTTGTCGCTCAAAGCGAACCCACTTCCAGGGCTGCCATGTTCACTAAGAATAGCGTGGATCACCCCTTTGGCAAAGAAGAGCTAGAGCTGCTGGCTCAGTGCGAAACCGCTCTAGCCAAGGAGAAGTTAGTTTCTACCGATAGAATTGTGGGCAATGAGAATAGCGGAACGACAGTTAGATTAACTGTTCCTGAACGCTTCGCACATGTTGCCTACGGCGGGGGAGGTCTTTTTATACCTGCTAGCGAAAAGGTTAAACAGCCGGCGTATGAGATTTTGATGTTTACCGATGACACTTTTGAAACTAACAAACCCAAGCCCCTTCCTCAAAAAGACATTGCTATCAGGCTAGCCATGCTGGATAACGGGAGGGTCATCAAAATAATCAGGAATAGCAACTACATAGGCGAGTATAAGAAGGGAGTTTTCGCCGCGGAAGACTGGGTGGCCAAAACTAGACGAGGGGGGATTTTCCTGCACGCAGGTTGTAGAGAGGATCGTCTTCAATCCACTCACGGTGATCATCAAATTGTTCGATCATTATTTCTCGCTTTAACCGCGAATGGAAAAACAACTCTAACCTCTAAGATTCTTGCCAGAAAGGGGAATGAGCAATCCTGGCTCATTCAAGACGATGGTGGGACTCTTATGCCTGACGGTTCTTTCCACGGCTTTGAAGCTGGAGGGATATATGTAAAAACAGAGGGCGTAAACCCGGGCAACCAAATAGAAATATTCTATGGACTGTTAAAACCACAAGCTCTATGTGAGAACGTTTACGTAACAGAAAACGGGGACTTCGACTTCTACAATTTCGAAAGAACAACAAATGGTAGGGCAGTGATACGCAGAAAAGATTTCATGCACGCTAGCCCTTATATTGATGTTGATAAGGTTGACAATCTGATCCTTATCACCAGAGGACCGTTAATCCCGGCAATATCAAAATTGACTCTGGAGCAAGCTGTAGCTCTTCTGGTCCTAGGACAAGCAATGGAATCTTCGGCTGGTGACCCAACCCAAGCGGGGAGAATTAGAAGTGAGTTCTTCTACGACCCCTTCGTCGCTGGTGATAAAGCAGCCCACGCCAATAGGTTTTATGAGATATTAGAGCGGTTTCCGCAGGCAAATTACTACCTGCTAAATACTGGAGGAATAGGCACCAGAGCAATGGATACCCCAGAGTCAGACGAAGAGAGAAGGCATTATAGAGATATAAAATTGGAGGATACCCTGGCTATATTGGACTCCTTGCTAAGAGGAGGGCTCGAAGACTGGATAGACTCACCCACAGGATTCAAGGTGCCGGGAGCAGTACGGTATCTAGATGATATTTATTCACACCCCGAGAAGCTTTATACCAAGGGTGAATTCGAAGAGCAACAAAGAGCGCTTACCAAGACCAGACGTGAGGTAGTGGAGCAGTTCGGCAACTCTCTACATCCTAACATAAGAGCTGCTCTGTAAATCCTGAGAGCTAAGCGCAGTTAGAAACGTCACCAGCCTGCATCGATTGTATGCTGATTTGCTTTGAGACGTAGTGAGGGCTAAAATAGTCTAGCTAGTCAAATAAGAGACGAGGTGGGAGGAATGACTAACTATGGTGAGTTCTACGAGCGCTTGAAGAAAGAGAAAACACAAATAATGGAGAAGCTGGAGCAGCTAAAGGCTCGCGAACAGCTTCCGGGGGAACGACGAGAAGGTAGTCCCTTTGGTAAAAGGGAGGAGGAGGCAAGCGAGGTATTCGAGCTAGAAAAAAGATTGGCTCTAGAGCAAAAGATAAGAGCCACTCTTGCTGAGATAGACCATGCCCTGGAAAAATATGAAGCTGGCAGTTACGGGCTATGCGACTCTTGTGGACAACCGATAGAGCATGATCGCCTTGAAGCATTACCTCAAGCAAGCTTGTGCTTAAGCTGCAAAACGCGCCAGGCAAAGAATGCGAAAGCAGCAGGATAGAAAGCAAGTAGGGCCACTTCTACTTATCGCTGCTTCAGTGGTTGCCCTTGATCAATGGAGCAAATCGTGGATTAGAGCCAATCCGCACTCAGTGGAATTATTGCCTGGATTTCTAAATTTAGTCTACAGTGAAAATCGCGGCGCTGCTTTCGGCTTGCTTGTCAACCAAACCTTTCTGATCACTATCACCATAGCTATTCTAGCTGTTATCATTCTCCTGCTTATCCGTTACCCATCCCTAGCCACCACTCCAACGCTCATATCCGCTGGCTTGATTTCCGGCGGTGCCACTGGCAATTTGATGGACCGCCTTCGTTTTGGCTACGTGACCGACTTCATTGACGTCCGCCTGTGGAATGATTTCCATTGGCCAGCTTTCAATTTTGCTGATAGCGCCATAGTAATAGGCACCTTCATATTGGCTTATTCCCTATACCAATTGGGATTATTTGGTAAAGTGTATGACCACAACCACAGAACCCAAAGTTAAGACAATTCAATTCATCGCTCCCATATCAGGCATCCGCTTGGACAGGTATCTAAGCGAAGTCCTCCCTGAATTCTCTCGATCCTACATACAGAAACTGATTACGCAAGGCTACGTTTCAATCAATGAGCAGAGTACAAAGTCAAGCCAAAAACTAAATAACAGGGATAGGATAACAATTACAGTCCCTCCGCCACCTACTCATCCCATAGCAGAACCAACTGCCTTGACCATAGTCTATGAAGATGCCGACATCATGGTCATAGATAAACCTGCCGGAGTAGTCGTTCATCCATCTCCAGGACATCCCAGTCACACTTTGGTTAATGCAATCCTCAGTCACTGTCCAAGTCTAGCTTCAAGTAACGACGTGATACGCCCCGGCATAGTTCACAGACTAGACAAAGATACATCAGGCCTCATGGTCATTGCCAAGAATGACCACGCCAGACAATTGTTAGTCAATCAGTTCAAAAGCCATGCGGTAACAAAGAACTACCTCGTCCTAGTTGAAGGCAAGCTAACTCAGGAACAAGGGGTAATCGAAGCGCCTATCGGGCGAGATCCCCGCAACAGGCAGAAAATGGCAGTAGTAATAGAAACAGGAAAGGAAGCTAGTACGCAATATGAAGTCAGACAATACTTGGACAATTACACTCTGCTTGACGTCACTCCCAGAACCGGACGCACACATCAAATCAGGGTGCATTTGAAAGCCATTGGTTACCCTGTAGTCGGTGACTCTGTCTACGGGACGAGATATAAGCATGAAGCTTTGGCCTCGTGTATGAAAAGACAATTCATCCACGCTTACCGCCTTGGCTTTTGCTTGCCATCAACCAATAGATATCAAGAATTCACCTGTCCCTTGCCACCAGACTTGAAGCAAGCTTTACAAATGCTTGCTCATAATGTCTAAGGGCTTGCCCAAAGATGCAAGACATGCTATATTCGCACAGAAAGCTAAGTAGAAAGGATGCGAGAGCTTGAAATCTTTAGAGCAACTTGCTACTGAACAAATGCAGAGGGAAGGTAAACTGCTATCACAACTGCTGGGCGAAAACAGAATGGAAGATCTGGCCTGTTTTGAAGCTAGCTTGACTGAGCAGCAAAGTCGGCTCTTGTTCGAGATAACTACTGAGCTAGAAGACACCGACAATGCCTTAAGACAGGCAGAACAGCTTGTCCAGAGACTTAAGAAACACTTAGAGCAGCTAAAAAGTCTGCAAAAAGTACTCTCTAAATAGCATTCCTTGATCCCGTCTCCGCTCCTGGTGATATTACCGGCCAAATGTGCCACACTATACAGTTATGGGATCTGAGTCAGAGAAACCAATCAGGGTCCGCTTTGCCCCCAGCCCGACAGGCTATCCACACTTAGGCAACATAAGGACTGCCCTATTCAATTGGCTTTTTGCTCGCCATCACAGCGGCAAATTTATCTTACGCATTGAAGACACCGACATCGCCCGAAAAGTAGAAGGAGCAGCGGAAGCTATACTGAGCAGCTTACGGTGGCTTGGGCTAGACTGGGATGAAGGTCCCTATCTTCAATCACAACGCTCGAATTTTTACCACGAAGTTTCGAACAGGTTGCTTAAGGAAGATCACGCTTACCCATGCTATTGCTCCCCTGAGCGCCTGGAGATGATGCGCCAGGAGCAAATGAAACGAAAACAGCCGCCAAAATATGACGGCCATTGCCGACGTTTAACGCAGCAGGAGAGGACCCAGCTGGAGGCAACTGGCATTACTCCCGTAGTTCGCTTTAAAACACCGTTGGCGGGCGAAACCGCATTTCATGACTTAATCCGGGGGCAAGTAACTTTCAAAAATAGCACTTTGAACGATTTCATCCTGCTTAAATCCGATGGCTATCCAACATATCACCTGGCCAATATAGTGGATGACCACCTAATGGCTATCTCTCATGTCCTCAGGGCAGATGAATGGATCTCCAGTACTCCTCGTCACATACTGCTTTATCAGGCTTTAAATTGGCAACCTCCACAATTCGCTCATCTGCCGATGATACTTGGTTCTGATAGGTCCAAACTCTCCAAGCGGCATGGTGCCACCACCATTAGTGAATATAGAGACCAAGGCTACCTCCCTGAAGCAATGTTTAACTTCCTGGCGTTGCTGGGCTGGTCGTTTGATGATAGAACCGAGTTGCTAAGCCGAGAAGAACTAATAGAGCACTTCTCCCTGGAAAGAATAAGTAAAACTGCAGCTATCTTTGATAGACCTAAACTGGAATGGATAAACGGAGTTTACCTGCGACGATTGAGCCCAACGGAATTCAGCCGCCAGGCTACCGCGTTCCTAGATAGGGATTTGCCGTCTTCAGTAAGACGCCCACTAGATATGGACTACGCCCGCCAAATCACGCCGTTGCTTCAGGAACGCGCTAAGACCTTGGGGGAGATTCCCCAACTTGCTGACTTCTTCTTCCTCGATAAGTTGAACTACGACACCAGCTTGCTTCTAGCCAAAGGAATAGACAGTAAATCAGCTGCCAATGTTATCCAGACTGCAATACAAAGACTGGAAAACGTAAAAACCTGGGACGCCAGCTCATTGGAAGACACTCTTCGCCCACTGGCAGCAGAATTAAGTCTAAGCACGGGGAGCTTCTTTGGCTTACTACGCGTGGCCATCACAGGGCGCACTGCAGCACCACCCTTATTTCAGACTATGGCGGTATTGGGCAGAGAGAGATGCCTTACCAGGCTTGCTGCCGCCTGGCAAAGGTTGTCAACTGATTGACAGAGGTCAATTTTTAGTATATCTTTACCGTTTGGAGATTTATAGTTAAGGAGGCCTGGTGATGCCAGATATGAATATGATTGTCTGCTGCAAGCAAGTGCCTGATCCTGAAGCACCACCATCGGTGTTCAAGGTTGACACAGCAGCTAATAAACTGAGCTTGCCACCAGATATGAAGCCAGTGATCGGCCAGTATGATGAATTTGCCCTGGAGGCTGCCCTGAAAATCAAAGATAGGGCAGGCGGAAAGATCACAGTGCTTAGCCTGGGTAATAACATAGTCCGTGATGTGATAAAAAAGACTTTGGCTGTAGGAGGTGACGAGCTTATCCTTCTGGAGGATGCTGCCTTTGAGGAGGGTGACAGTTGGTCAATTGCCTATGCTCTGGCAATGGCGATCAAGAAAGTTGGGGAGTACGACCTTATTTTCTGCGGTAGAGAATCTTCCGACTGGGATGCTGGGCAAGTTGGCTTAGGCATAGCCGAGATTCTAGGAATTCCCGCGGTAACCTTAGCTCGAAAAGTAGAGGTAACTGATGGAAAAGCTAGGATAGAGCAGGTCGTCCCTGATGGCTATCAAGTCATCGAAGTAAATCTTCCTGCGGTGATCACGGTGACAAGCGAATTGGGTAGTTTGCGCTATGCTGCCCTGAAAGGAATTATGGCAGCAGCTAAGAAACAACCCACCGTGTGGAAACCAGCCGATATAGGACTTGAGCCTTCGCAGGTTGGTGCTGCTGGAAGGATTGCCAAGCTAGCCAGACTTTTCCAACCAGTCAAAGAAGCCAAATGCGAGATGATCGAAGGGGAAAGCCCTGCAGAGGCTGGTGCTAACTTAGCTGTAAGACTTAGAGAAGCAAAAATACTTTAACGTCGAGGGGGCAATAATGGCTGAATATAAAGGTGTAATAGTCTATGGCGAGTTAATTGAGGGAAAGTTACCCTCTATCACTATTGAATTACTAGGATGTGGCCGAAGTCTTGCCAACGAACTCAGCGAAGATTTGTCCTGCGTGTTGGCTAGCGACGCGGTTGGCGACGGCCCAAAAGAAGCAATCGCTTTTGGGGCTGATAGAGTCTACACTGTAGAAGACCCTTTACTCAAGGAGTACCAAGGAGATGCTCATATTCAAGTTGCCGAGAAGCTAGCTAGGGAGACCTCGCCTCGAATCATACTTATGGGCCAAACATCTATAGGTAGGGATTTGGCTCCCCGGCTCGCCTTTAGACTGAAAACCGGCTTATCAACAGACTGTATTGAACTAAGCATAGACCCAGAGACAAAGCTGCTTCAGCAAACGAAACCCGTATACGGAGGTAACGCCCAAGCTATATTTACCTGCGACATCATGCCCCAGATAGTTACTATTAGAGCAAAGGCAATGTCACCAATAGAACGGGATAGCTCAAGAAAAGGTGAAGTTATACCAACGAAGGTTGAAATAGACACGTCAGCTATAAAGACAAAGATAGTAGAAAAGGTAAGGGAAGAGGTAGCTGGCCTTAAGCTTGAGGATGCCCCAGTGATAGTCAGTGGAGGCAGAGGCATTGGTGGTCCAGAGCCTTTCAAGACTACTCTAAAGGAGCTAGCCGACTTACTCCATGGCGCGGTAGGAGCCACACGCCCACCCGCTGATCATGGCTGGGTGCCTGAAGCGATGCACATTGGCCTGACAGGCAAGATTGTTGCTCCAGATCTTTACATTGCTATAGCCATATCTGGGGCTAGCCAACATATAGCCGGTTGCTCTGGCTCAAAAACCCTAGTAGCCATTAACAAAGACCCAGAGGCAAACATATTTAGGGAAGCGGAATTCGGGGTAATCGGCCGTTACGAAGAAGTAATGCCCGCCTTTACCCAAAAACTACAGGATTTGCTGACCAAGTAAGAAGCTATTCTTTGCTCTGCTTTGCCTCAGCAATAATTTTCTGGCTGATCTGGGGTGGCACCTCTTGATAGTGGCTAGATTCCATAGTGAAGCTGCCACGGCCCTGTGTTATCGACCTCAAATCTATAGCATAATGAAGCAGCTCAGCATAGGGTGCCTGGGCTGTAATGACATTGTTATTGCCTTCGGGATTCATACCAAGCACATGGCCCCTTTTGGAATTAAGGTCACCGATGATATCACCAGTTAATGCTTCGGGTACAGTGATAGCAATATCCATTATGGGTTCAAGCAATACAGGCTGTCCCTGAGATAGCCCTTTCTTCAAGGCTTGAGCTCCAGCAACCTTGAACGCGATATCCGAAGAATCTACAGGATGAAAGCTGCCATCATACAGCGTCACTTTTACATCAACCACAGGATGTCCAGCCAACATACCCTCCTGTTTTGTCTCATTAACTCCCTTCTCCACGGAAGGGATATAGTTCGAGGGTATAGCTCCTCCAACAATTTTTTTCTCAAACTCAAATCCGCCCCCTCGAGGCAAGGGCTCCAATTCCAAAAAGACATGTCCATATTGACCATGCCCCCCGGTCTGCTTCTTATGCTTATATTCCGCCTTAACTGGCACGGTGATGGTCTCCCTATAGGGAATCCGCGGTGGCTCTAGCCTCACCTTCACACCAAACTTGCGTTGCATCCTTTCTTTAACCATCTCTAAATGACTATCACCAATCCCAGAAACAATAATCTCACTAGTATCGGGCTCGCGGCGTACTTTCAAAGAGGGATCCTCCTCACAAATCCTGGGCAAGACAGTGCTCATCTTATCCAGATCGCCTTTCGTTTCAGGTTGAATCGCCATGCTGAAATGCGGTTCAGGAAAATCGATGCCCTCCAAAATTACAGGATGCTCATGAGCACAAAGAGTATCCCCGGTGGTAGTCAAACTTAATTTAGCTATTGCTCCAATATCTCCAGCGACTAGTTGGCTCACAGGCTGTTGTTGTTTGCCCATCGGGATAAAAAGCTGACCAATACGTTCCATGCTATTTCTATTAGCATTCCAGGCCTGCGAATTACTGAAGATAGCACCTGAGTAAACCCGGAAATAGCTAATCTTGCCCGTAAACGGGTCAGCACTAGTCTTGAAAACAAGACTGGTTAACGGCGCTCCGGTATCTACCTTAATCCCCTCTTTGTCTTCCGATATCGAATGCACCGCCAGAGCAACAGTCCTTTCCTCTGACGAAGGTAAATAGCCACAAATAGCATCAAGTAATAAACCAACGCTGATATTATGTAAAGCAGAACCAACACAAACGGGCACTAATTTACCTGACGCGGTTGATTGTTTTATGGCTCTGGAAATTTCCTCGTTGCTTATCTCTTCGCCTTCCAGATATCTGGCAATCAGTTCATCATCAATCTCAACCACAGCCTCGACCAGCTTTTCTCGATGAGATTTAGCTTGCTCTAAAAGAGAAGGAGATAACTCTAATTCCTGTGAAGCAGCGCTAGCATAGCCTTTCATAGTCACCAGGTCCACAGCGCCTTGAAAACCACTCTGGGAGCCTATGGGTAGTTGGACTGGTAAGCATCTTGTTGACAATTTAGCTTGGATTTCCTCCAAACTACGAAGGAAATCAGCGTTATCCCGATCCATCTTGTTGAGGAATACCAAGCGGGGAAGGTTTAGCTTTTCGGCATAACTCCACACCTGCTCTGTGCCCACTTCCACCCCTGAAGCAGCACAAACTAGAATTACTGCTCCATCGCTGACACGCAAACCAGCCTTGACCTCGCCAACAAAATCAGCATAACCAGGAGTATCAATAACGTTTAATTTGTTTTCCTTCCACTCCTGCGGCAGCACAGACAGGTTCACGCTCATGTGCCGTTCTATTTCGCTAGGCTCATAATCGGATATGCTGGTGCCATCATCAACGCTACCTAGCCTTTTGGTGACCCCTGAAGTGAATAACATCGCTTCAGCAAGGGAAGTCTTGCCAGCACCATAGTGAGCTAACAACACAACATTACGAATTTTGCCTGGTTCATATGAGTCTACCATTCAATTCCTTCCTCTCTTTTCAGCTTCTCTGCTTTTCCCTCTGTATCATTGCAATTATAAGCTGCCGCCCAGAGGATAAGCAACAATTGTCACCTCGAAAAACTAGATGCTATAATCAACCTATCGAAGAGGTAACATGAAGCTAAGTTACCAACAGGTAAAGCACATCGCTTGGTTAGCTCGTTTGGCTTTGAGCCAGGATGAAGTTGAGAATTTCAGCCCCCAGCTATCTAACATCCTGGAGAATTTCGAGATACTTCAGCAGGTAGACACAACGCATATACCACCAACAACTCGAACTAACCCGTTACAAAACATCTTCCGGGAGGATGAAGTAGCTGAATCATATCCCCAAAATGAGATTCTAGCCAATGCTCCCCAACAGGAAGAGAATTGCTTCAAAGTAAAAGCAATATTGGAGTAAGTGCAGTTATAGATGTACACGCAAACCGGCGGCGATTGGCACAAGATAATCACGCACAGCAGGCTTGAAGAGAGGCTGTGAATACATAAGTGAGTGAGTTATATCAGCTAACCATTCATGAGGCACACGAGCTTCTAAAGCAGAGGAAAATCTCCTCCGTTGAGTTGACCAAATCGGTATTGAGGCGTATCGCCCAAATAGAAGACAAGCTGCATGCTTGTGTCACTATCGCCGACGAATCAGCATTGAAACAAGCAGAAAAGATAGACGATTGCGTAGAGAATGGGGATATCGCACCTTTGACCGGCATACCGGTGCTGGTCAAAGACATCATATGCACCAAAGGGATACGAACTACCTGCTGTTCAAAAATATTAGAAAATTTTGTCCCTCCTTATGATGCCACGGTTATAGAGAAACTGAAGGCACAAAAGGCAGTAATGCTGGGCAAATCAAACATGGATGAGTTTGCCATGGGCTCTTCCACAGAACACTCTGCCTTCTTCCCTACCCATAACCCCTGGGACCTGAGCCGTGTGCCCGGGGGCAGCAGCGGTGGCCCAGCCGCTGCCGTGGCCAGCGATGAATCCATTTATGCTCTTGGCTCCGATACCGGCGGTAGTGTCCGTCAACCGGCGGCACTATGCGGTGTAGTCGGTCTCAAACCAACCTATGGTCGAGTGAGTCGCTTCGGCCTGGTCGCCTTCGCCAGCTCACTTGACCAAATCGGCCCACTGACCAAGGATGTCACCGACTGCGCCCTGGTAATGAAAGCCATTGCTGGGCATGACCCGAAGGACTCGACCACGGTTCAATATCCTGTGCCAGACTATACCCAGCACTTGATTCCCGACCTCAAAGGGCTGAGAGTTGGCATTCCTGAGGACTACTATGTAGCAGGCATGCAAACTGAAGTGAGAACGGCTTTGGAGGTAGCTATAAGGAAGCTAGAGGAGCTGGGCGCCAAAGTGGATTGGGAAGCCTCCTTGCCACATACCAAATATGCTTTAGCCGCCTATTACATACTCGCTCCCTCTGAGGCTTCAGCAAACCTGGCTCGCTATGACGGGGTGAAATATGGCTTCTCTGCACCAAATGCCAGCAGCATAATAGACGCAACAGAAAAAACGCGTCAACTTGGCTTTGGAATCGAGGTCAAAAGACGCATAATGTTGGGCACTTACGCTCTGTCCGCTGGTTACTACGAGGCGTACTACCTCAAGGCACAGAAAGTGCGCACCTTGATAAGACAAGAATTTGACCAAGCATTCAAAAAATACGATGTTTTAGTCACTCCAACTTCGCCGACAGTAGCTTTCAAACTGGGTGAAAAGTTAGCAGACCCAATGCAAATGTACTTAAGCGATGTCTGCACTTTACCTATAAATATAGCTGGCGTGCCAGCTATCTCCATTCCCGCTGGCTTTGCTGATGGCTTACCTATAGGTATGCAGATAATAGGCAAGCCTTTCGATGAAGGAACGATATTGCGAATTGCCTTTGCCTACGAGCAAGCAACCGACTGGCATAAGAGAAAGCCCCCGTTATAATGACAATAGTACAAGTGAAATGCTACTCGGGCTATACTTATGCCCAAGAGCCTCAATCTTTTGCCTGGCAGGAGAAGGATAATAAGGTAAAAGAAATAGAAAAAGCGTGGCAGGAGCCAGGTAAAAGATTGTTTAAAGTCATTACCGAAGATGGGAGACCGTTTGAGTTGTGTTACGATGAAACGAATGATCAATGGTCAGCTACTGAATTGGCAGTCTAGCACGCTGAAGCAGCTTCATTTTCTCTTTGACTTCTTCTATGGTCTCCCTGGCTATAGCTTCAGCTCGACGAGCCCCCTCAGCGAGAACTTCAGCAACATAATTTGGTTTAACTACTATAGCGGCTCTCTTTTCCCGGAAAGGCTCCAAGGTTGAGCCAATACTTTGGGCCAGTATCTTCTTGCAATCAACACAGCCAATGCCAGCACGACAACACTCAGAAGCAATCCCATCTACACGCTCAGGGGTGAAAAACTTATGCAGCCGGAAAATATTGCACACCTCAGGATGTCCTGGGTCAGAGCGATACCTCCGAGCTGGGTCTGTAACTGCAGTCATAACCCGCTCCAGTATCTCTTGAGGTGGCGCAGCTATCTCAATATGGTTGTTATAGCTCTTGCTCATCTTCTGCACTCCATCCAAACCCAACACCAAAGGAAAAGAGGTAAGCTTTGCCTGTGGTTCGGGAAATACGAATCCATAAAGAGAATTAAAGCGACGCACTATTTCACGAGCCAGCTCAAGGTGAGGCAGTTGGTCCTCACCTACAGGAACAACCTCCCCTTTATAAAGAGCAATATCGGCGGTCATAAGAACGGGGTAACCTACCAGACCGTAATTAACATTATGTGGCTGCATCTTCACTTTTTCCTTAAACGTAGGAACACGCAACAACCAGCTTAGCGGAGTCACCATACTGAACAAAGTATGAAGTTCCATTACCTGAGGAACGTGAGATTGGACGAAAACAATGCTCTTCTGAGGGTCAATGCCTGCCGCCAGCCAGTCAAGCACCATCTCGTAAATATCTTCCCGAAGCATTTCCGTGCTGTCGAGCGTAGTAAGAGCATGAATATCCACCACGCAGTAGACGCAGTCATACTCGTCCTGAAGGGAGACCCAGTTCCGCACAGCTCCTAAGTAATTACCGATATGCTGCTTGCCTGTGGGGCGGAAGCCAGAGAAAACACGCTTCGCCATTTGTTTGTTACCGAAGTTTAGCATACAGGAACAGTCTATTGGTAGTCCAACCCGGAAGGATACCCACCCTTAGTTTCGGAAGAAAAGCTTTCACTGCAGCTTTGCAGCAACTAACTAGTTTCCCACCCGAAATATGAGACCAGGTCTGACTCATAAAAGATGGGATTACCGTGGGCCAAAATCCAGCATACACGCCGGCCGGTTCATTCGTATTCCTTGGGGACTGCACAGATGAAAACCATAGGTTCGCTTGATGATTTGTTTCTATACTGGTGTTTTTCACCAGGGAGAATCAGAGCGAAATCGCCTTTCTTGATTACACGCTCTTCACCGTTTTCCGCAACTATAGCGCCATTGCCTTCGATTATGTAGTTCAAGTGTTCAAACGGGTGTGTGTGAAAGGGGCTGTAGCCGTTGGGCTCAATACTAAATACGCGAAAGGAGAATGTTGGCGCACCATCACTCTTTGACAAAGGGACCTGTCTATAGACATTCTCTGCGCCTTCCATTTGTGCCTTTATCTTTTCAACCTTATCCAGACTCGTTATCTTCATATATAAACCTCCATGAGCCAACTAGACATATACTCTTAGAGAATATCAATCGCTACGATATAAACCTCGCTATCCGTTCCATCGCTTCGGCAATACGCTCTACAGGCAGTACATTGGAGATACGCACATATCCCTCACCACTCTTTCCATAGGTGGAACCAGGTATCATCCACACATTTTCCTTCTCAAGAAGTTTTAGAGAGAACTCTTCTGATTTGTAACCCTTAGGAATCCCACCCCAGCAATAGAAAGTAGCTCTGGGGTTCATCATATCAAGCCCCATCTTTCTCCAAGCCTTAACTACCACATCCCGCCTTTCAGCAAACATCTTGTTCCTTTCCTCCATCCAATCAGTGGGCCCTGTCAGTGCAGCAGTGCTGGCTACCTGCAGAGGATAGAATAACCCCCGATCCGCCTGGGATTTAATTTTGGCCATTCCACCGATGATTTCCTTGTTTCCCAAAAGCATTCCTACCCGCCAGCCGCAACTGTTGAACGACTTGGACATGGTGATGATTTCAACCCCCACTTCCTTGGCACCGGGGAATCTAAGAAAGCTGGGCGGTTTGTATCCATCAAAACTGACATCTATGTACGGGTTGTCGCTTATCACCCACACATCGAATTCCTTTGCCCATTCGATGAGCCTTATGAAAAAATCGTCATCGGCAGTAGCCGTGGTTGGGTTGTTAGGAAGACTGATCCAGATCATCTTCGCCTCTTTTGCCACGTCAGCCGGTATTGCATCCAGAGCGGGGAGAAAGTTGTTTTCTTTCAGCAAAGGGTAAAATTTCACCCTACCGCCGGCAATTTCCGCCCCAGCTTCATAGGAGGGATAGGCCGGATCAGAGATCAACACCACATCCCCGGGATCCAAAAGACAGTTATGCATTTGGAAAAGCATTTCAGCAGCCCCTAGGGCGTATATGATCTCCGTTTCCGGGTCCACATCCGCTCCATGGCGACGCTTGTACAGATCAGCGATGGCCTCATAGAACGGTTTTATGGGGTAGCGAGATGGGTAGTGGTGGTTGTCTGGATTCAACGCCGCCTCTGCGAGAGCCTTTAACTGATGCTCCGGCGGAGTTGCATCAGGGTCGCCCAGACCAAGGTTTATCACATCTCTACCCTCGGACCTCATCTGTGCTACCTTTCGGTTCATTGCTGGACCAAGATAAGCTTTGAAATTATTCATTTTGTTCGCCAGCCTCATGATTTACCTCCTTGGAATCTTTTTATTGGTGACATTCGCTTACTCGGATTATAGCACACAGAACTTATTGGAGCACCTCACCATAATGCAGGCCAATGCGACCTGCTTTCCCAGATCCTCTTGCTAGTTCGCATTGGAAGCATTATAAACTCCTGTTTGAGAAGAAGCAGTTTGTTCCGGCTCTACAGCAGCCTTTTGTCTCCGCCAACAACTCACATAGCAACCTTGGCCAGTCTGGCTGTTAGCAAGTTAGCTTCCACCCGTCACGTCCTGCTTCACTGACTGTCCTGGCACTATTTTAGTCCCATCAATGGAATTGTCAATAGCTTTTTTCTGAGGAGTCTTCAATTCAATAAAAGCAAGGCCTAACGTTACACCGAGGCATCATCTGACTGGGATCCAGGAAAGCTCCTCGCTCGTGCAGCTCCTCAAGAACAGGTTCTGCCGCGAGACGGGGCTAAGCTTATGGCAAAGGCGTAGAATGCATTGTGACCGCTATCGAAAATGGCGAGTGGGGAGCTTTCCCGGCCGCTGCGTCCAATCATTTTGGCATAGAATTCAAGGTGTAGTCGGAGCTTCGGCTGAGAGGCTATCCAGCACCTCTTCAGGCACAACCTCAGCTACTTGAGCCACTGCTTCTGATCCCATAGCCTCTGCGGCCTCCAGGGCACCTTCAACTGCACTGGCTACAGCTTTTTCCTCGGACAAACCGACACGTTCAGCCATTTCCCTGGCTGCCTCCATTGTCTTGAGCGTAGCCGTACCCAGCTCAACTCCAGTTTCTCTTGCCCCCTGGATGATTCCTTGACTGGCTCCCAGTATGGCATGCTCAGGTTCCACACCGGCTTGGCCCGAAGCTTTCACCAGACCTTCCATTACCGGACCAGCCAGTTGTTCCACACCCACAGGTTTCTCGCTGGCAACATGAATAGCGCCGCGTGCCGCGTGCCGTGTAACTTCAATGCCATGCGCCTTCACCGTTTCCTTATCTCTCCAAACCGCAGCCAAGCCATTCTCCAACCCCTTGGTCAGTTTCTTGGTTACTCTACGACCACGAATTGCGGCTGAGGTGGCTGCTCTAGCCATCTCACCTATCTCGTAGAGGGTAACACCCATGGCAACATCCAAGCCGGGAATTGGCACTCGCTTGATGAAGCCAAAGGGAAAGTTGCTCAAAAAGGTGAACCCCGGTACCGAACTCATCGGTCGTGAGAACTCACGCATCGGAGACATCAATGACTCAAGAATTACCTCACGGCCTAGCTCGCCCTCCTCACGAACTATGGCCAAGCTGCCCAAGGAAATCAAGCCCACAATGAAAGCGATGCCGAACAGGAAATCCAGGCCGATAATGCTGAGAGCCGGAAGCTGAACTGTAGTAACCGGATCAATCCAGGTGAAACTGACATTAAGCTGGCGCATGCTGAAGAAGCCTGCTAGGAGACCTCCAAACAGGGGACCTACCCCGGCCCCTAGATTAGTGGCTAGAGATGCTGCAGCTAGATAAGAGGTCGATTCGCCTTGCGGTGCCAGCTTCAAGCCGATTGTGCCCACCGTAAGGGTCACCGCAGCGCTGGCAATTCCGGCGAATATGTGCAGGACAACCAGAAGAGGTATAGTCAGAAAGTACCTTTCTGGCATGGTGGTAAATATCCAACCTAAGATAACCAGAAGGTAAAGAGAGACGCCCAGTGACAGGACCGACTTGTTCCCGACGCGGTCGGCAAAAGAGCCCCAGATACGAAGAAATAGCATATTGGATAGCTGACTTAAGATGCTGAGGCCGATAACCCATGTAAGCGGCAGACCCAGCCGCTGAAGCATGTAGACAGCGAAGAAAGGGATAGCCAGGTTTAAGGCAAATCCCCAGACGAACAGGAATTGTACCAGCCGCCTGAAGTTTGCATCACGAAATGGTGCGGTTAGTCTCTGCATCAAGGAGGACTGAGGTCCCAGTATTGGCTGCATTAATGGCTCCGGCATTAGTGACATGAACAAAGGGCTTGCCAGCCCGAGGAACAAAGCGCCAAAGAGAAGCACATACGTATAACCAAAAACGGCACTCTCAACCGCTACCTGTCCACGCCAATAATCTACGAAAAAGGCGGCACCCAGGCTAAAAACTACACCCGCAGAAGTTGCAAGGGCTAAACGCCTGGAGAAAAAGCGTCCAAGTATTGACTGAGGCACTAGGTCACGAATCCACCCATTCCAGGCGGAGTTGCAAACAGCATTCAGCAAACCGCGGATTGCCATAAGCCCCAGCAGCAAAGATATAGCCCCTCCGCCGGGAACCTGGAGAAAAAGGGGGATGAGTGCAATGGGAAACCATAATAGCTGCGCTATGAACCAAGGGATGACCGCTATTGCCTTGCGTCGGCGGAGCCTCCCGACGAGCCAGATTGACGGTATTTGGAACAGCTGCATGAGAAACGGGATGGCTGCCAGGATACCAATCTGGAAATTATTCGCACCGAGCGCTAAGGCGAATGCAACTAAAATGCCGCTGGTGGTGATGCTATTGAAGCCAAGGGAGACAGTTCCCTCCCAGGTCAACCAGCGTAGCCCTGCGGCTACTTCCTGCTCAGAGAGGGTCGGCTTAGGTTGAAAAATCCTCCCGATATTCATTGGTCAAACCACAACCGCAAAAGTCAGATCCAGCACGTGCACTTCCCATGGCCCGAGTTTTCTCTTTCAACCTATTCTGACTTAAGCAGTGCCGCTTTCTGATTCTAGCTCTCCTTGAATAGGCTTCTCAAGATATTAAGACTCCCATATACAACGAGCTTATCACCTTCGTTTATCGTCTCACGTGATCTTGGAAGGGAAATCCATTCTTTACCCCGTTCGATACCCACAACCCAGAATTCGTTCTCCGGCGTGTTGGCTTCCACAAGGGAGCGACCAACATGAGCTGAATCTTCGGTGATAATCACCCGCGCCACACCGTAGCCTTCAGTTAGGTGTAATAGGTCTTCCGTGGTGCCTTCCTCAAGAGTATGTGCCTTTACAAGCCTATTTTCAATAAAACCCTCCCACCTTCGAGCAAATCCAGTGCGATTAACCAGCATATAAACGGCGAACCCACCGGCAATAAGCGCAACAATTGTGACGGGTATATGATAACCCTGGCTGATAGCAATTGACGATGTTGCAGTGACAATAATCGCTACGAGCCCAGCATTACCCAGTATAATAAGCCAGGTGATGATTCGCCGCCTCCGAGGATTGTTTACCACAAGCTCCGCCTCTCTGGTGGTAAATCCTGCTCTCGAGAATGCCGACAACGCCTGAAACCTCGCCTTTTCTTGGTCCATGCCAGTCATCATCAAGGCTATAGCGCCAGCCCTTACTACGAGAAGAGATATAAATATGGTTAGCAAAGTTGGCACAAGCAAGTATATTCCAGTCATCTTGGATACCTCCTAAGCCCTTTTACTCACAAAATTGCGCTTATTCATATCTTATAACAATGCCGTTGCCAGTGCATATCTACTGCGTTTCCCTTCTGACTGAAACTCAGTCACATCAGCAGAGTGCTATCAATATGAAGGCCATCTAGCATTCAGCTTGTCATAAGTGAGATTGTTTTGCCAGGCGCTCGATGTAACCGATGAGTTCCTTTGGCTCCACAGCGAAGGGCCTGACTCGCCTAGCCCGCCCACGTCCCCACCTTATCCAGTTTTGAGCCCAGAATCGCCACACTAGAACAGCAATCACGATTCCCATTACTCCCAGCACGGCAAAATAACCCCATTTCCACTCAAGCTCTGGCATATACTCAAAATTCATACCGTAGATGCCAGCGAGCAAGGTAAGCGGCAGGAAGATGGCAGCTACAATAGACAGGACTCTCATCGTCTCGTTCTGTCGGTTTGCCACTGATGAAAGATACGTAGAAAGTGCATTGTCGGCCATATCTCTGATGGTCTGGTTTAGATCCTGAATCCTCACCAGGTGATCATAAATGTCCCTATAGAATATCTGAGCTTCACTTGTTATCAATGGGAACTCACCGCGGCTAAGCCGGTTCAGGACCTCCCGCTGAGGAGCTATGACTCGGTGTATTCGCAGGATGGAACGCTTTAGCTTCATGATAGTTTCCAGTGTCAGTTGTTGGGGGTTGCGAATGATTTCCTCCTCAACCTCTTCAGCAACGTCACTCATCTTATCAATGGTGGGTAAGACATTATCAATCAATGCATCAATCAG
Organism: uncultured Dehalococcoidales bacterium; assembly: GCA_964545665.1. Taxonomy (GTDB): domain Bacteria; phylum Chloroflexota; class Dehalococcoidia; order GIF9; family AB-539-J10; genus CAZJGF01. Next base: position 1,533 of record CAZJGF010000003.1, on the reverse strand, counting down.
AGTGTAGGCCAAAAAGTCCGCTCCACGCTTCATGGGGCGTCCATCGTCTTCCACAAGCCGTCTGACTCCCTCAACACTGTAGAGCAGTGAATTATGGTTGCTCACCACAAAATGTGGGCCGAGGAAAATGGCTACCTCTGCCGTCTCCACTATCTCGGACTCCCCCATATGGTCGACACCGTGAACTACAACGAAGAGATAGTCACCGAAATCGTCGATTTTTGGTGCGTGGATCTCTGTGCTTACGCAATCCTCAACAGCGAGGTGGTGGAAGTTAAAGGTTCGCTCTAAGAATTTGCCGTCTTCCTCTGTAGTCTCAAAGATGTCCACCCATAGCAGACCCCGTCTGGATTCAAAAGCAGTTTTGACCTCCGTCTCGCTGATGCCAACTCGAAGGTCACCCTTAGGGCTCAAATAGTACGCCCTGAATGCCATAATACACCTCCTTTACCGCTGTTAATGACCTAATTCTAACACTTACGTAATCGCTGGTAATTACCGGGGATACAATATTTTGGCTCTAACTAGCCCTACCGCCACAAAACAAGCGGGGGCATTTGTCTTCACCAAGCTTGGAATGGGCCAGCAGCGTCGCAGACAGAAATAGTCTGAGCGTTTCCAAAGCGCTGCACAATTCCTGCAGGTCAAGGGAATGAGTCCCACATCCAGAATAAGTCTTCCTCATAATCCCGCTCGCTCCTACGGTGTCCTAACGGAGTATTGCGATGTGGCCTATCATCGGCGGCAGGCGTCGGCGAAAAGCTTATTGGCAATGCTCCGAGCACCAGGGCTTCTGTTGAGACTTTTGGTGATCTTGCCTCAGCGTGGTGCCAGAGGCGCCGAGAGTTATGGCAAGCGCTGCTGGAGCCCGTTACTGTTTCATGGCATGGTGAACCGGTACAATCGGGGTATGGTTACCCTCCTCCGTTGCAGATGTCATTCGGGTGGGTCATCTTACACTGGGGCCCAGCTTATGCCTTCAACACTGAGACAAGCTCGGTGAGTGGCAGCTTCTCAACCCTGGCAGCTTTCGAAGATTGAACCGCCGGATCGGGAGGACCTGCGGTGGCCAAATTGCCTCTTCGAGCCACTTTCTTGGACCAGCCTTCGAACCCAGCCTCTACATTCCAGTGAGACACCTATTATGGAACGAGTTCTATCCAGACATAACTGAGGTGCCTGAACTGCAAGAATGTTTACCGGTGCAGGCTCTGCTCACACCATCATCCGTTCAAGAGAAAATTGACGCTTTGCACTATTCAGCTCATGTGGACTAGCGGCGGGGTATGGCACTAAAGCGTCGCAGTCTGGAGGCACTATGGCAGTGCCTCTTTGCTGAAGCACCCGACCGGTTCGAGAAACCCTTACCTTAGATAGATAGCAATACCAAGCCGTCTGCAGGCAATATTCCCAAATAGCCGTACTAAGCAAAACAGCGCAGACTCAAACCTGTGCTGTTCAGATTCCATTGGTAGCGCATACCGGATTTGCTCCTAGCTGTCCCAAACAGTGGTTTTACGTTCAAAATAGAAC
>CAZJGF010000002.1:0-38061 GCA_964545665.1 uncultured Dehalococcoidales bacterium | reverse complement strand
CGTGTTTGATAGATCAAAGTGTAATCTGTGCGGGGATTGCTTGGTGAAATGCCAGTACGTTGATTACGATAGGGACCGGGCTATCAGAGAGTTCATTGCCTTAACGGAAGGCAAAGAGGCTCCGATTCTAAAGGAGTGCATCACGTGCTTGGCCTGCAACGAGTATTGCCCCACGGGGGCTAATCCTTACGATTTGATCATGCGGCTTCAAGAAGAGACCGGAGCGTTAGTTATACCGGAAAAGACGCGCGCTTTTCTTGATAGAGGAATGGAAGTCCCTAACGAAGTAATCAAGGGAGATCATGACAAACCTGTCCTTTCCGTGTGTATTGCTGGGCCTGTGCTTTCTGAGGGGGTACTCGAGAGCAAAATGTTCGAGGGCCTGACAATAGTCAAGGGAGGCGATTATTGGTGCTACGTGGTTTACCTCCACGCAGCTCTGGAGAGCGTTGTCAAAGCAAATGTGCACAGGTTCTTCGATAACTTGGCTAAGCTGGGCGCCAGGGAAATTATCTTTCTGCATGACGAATGTTATGCTATGGCAAATAGGATAGCAGCAGATTATGGTGTGAAACCGTCCTTCAAGTCAATTCACATTGTTGAATATGTGTTGAACTATCTTAAGGAGCATAAGGGCGGCATTACCAAGCTGAATAGGAAGATCGCCTACCAGCGTTCTTGCTCAGGGAGATGGACACCAGAGCTAGATCCCTGGATAGATGAACTGTTTGACCTGATTGGCGTGCAGCGAGTGGCCAGGAAGCATGACCGTGAGGATGCGCTCTGTTGCACCTTTTCCTTTGGCCGTCTCAAGCCAGAATTGGCCAGCAAAGTCCAGGACATGAACCTTACTGACGCACAGGAACATGGAGCTGAAGCCATGGCATTCATCTGTCCCTGGTGCCAGCTAGCTCTTAGAAAGGGTTGTGAGGAGCGCGGCTTGCCGCAAATATATTTGATTGACCTTTGCCGCATGGCTTTGGGTGAGAAGCCCTTTCCATGCTAGTTCTAGAACAGCAAACAAGGTGGATCAAACTTACTTGTCCAGAGTGACGCTAATTCTCTAGCGATGGTAAGAGCTTGCTGCTGCTTCGCTTCTGAAAGGTGATTTCGCCTGGGACACATTAACTTCAAAACCTCATGGACATAGTGCCTGACACATTCGGAGAGGCTGTCTAATAATAGCTTTGCCAGTTACCTCAGCTCAACTACCACGAAGGTTAGACAGCAGTGACATTCCAGCAAAAATAGTCCTTTTGACAATGCAGTACGATATGATGTAAAAGATTTATACAAATGGGTACGTTGGAGATTCAGCAAACACAATCTCTGCAAGCGCGGCAAGAGTTCAAACTTATTGCCCGATTGGAACAGGCCAGTTTGCTGGAAATGCCTGAAGACGAGTTTAACAGGCTCATCAGAGAGCTAGAAAATAGTCCCCTATTCAAAAAGTTATATCGGGAGGCGAAAATAGTACGCTACCAGAAATACCCTAAGACAGACATTTCGTCTCGTTTCTATCAGCTTAATGAGGAGATTGTAGTTGGCGCAGGATCTCCTCACGTCGAATCTCTTCTGCTAGATAAGGAAGACGTTGTCCGTCAGATACAGAAACTGGGGCTGGAAAACTTTAAGCGATATTTCTTATATCCTGAAGAGGAAATAAGCCTGGAGAAGATAGCCCAAGAATGCAATCTAGAACTTTCGGAGGTTCGGAGAATAAACAGCCTTGTCGATGAGTTCTCCATTATGAGTGAGTTCTGTCACCCCACTGCACTTAGTCCGGAGCATGGAATTCGCTATTCCAAGGTTGCCGCGGTGGAAAGGGGGCCAGCGGGATTTGTCATTGGTTATTTCTCACCTTCTTCTGCCCGGGGAAGATATTCGATTGACTATGAAAGGTTTGAGGAATTGAGAGGGAATGGAGCTATTGGTGGTGCTGAAGTGGGGGAAATCAGGCAGCTATTCAAAAGACTGGAGCTAATCAATAGCCGTAAGGACACGATAACTCGGATACTGCAAGGTATCGTGGAACAACAAGCGCTCTACTTCGAATCCGGTGATACCAAAGCACTTCTACCCTTCAGTCAACGGGAGCTGGCCGAAAAGATTGAAGTTGTTCCAAGCTCAATTAGCCGTGCCATCAGGGGCAGAAGCTTAGACACACCCTGGGGCGAAGAGAAAGCCCTCAAGGATTTCTTCCCTCGACCAAGAAGGTTTAAGAAGGAACTAGTCAGACGCTTCCTTGAAGCTGAGACGGAGCCCCTATCGGACGAAGCAATTAAGGACAAGTTGCAAGAAGCATTTGGTGTTTCTATTTCCCGCCGCTTGGTAGCAAGTCTAAGGAAGGAGTTGAAGATAGCTCCAGCATGGAAGAGAAAGAACTCCTCTAAGAACTAGAGAAGACATGCAAATGAGTCCGGTCTTTAGCCCCAAGACGCAGCGGCTGATCCTCGGAGTATCAAAAAGAGGTCGCTGGATTCTCCCGAAAGGTAACAGAGTTTCTGCTCGATTATGACTGGCCGGGAAACGTTCGTGAGTTGGAAAATGCTATCGAAAGGGCAACCATCCTAGCCGAAGCTGGCCTTGTCACAGTTGTCGATTCACTTCATGAAAATATGCCGCCAGCTCGCGCAACTGTACCGCGGGGGGCCCTAAAGGGGTGGAGAAAAGCCATATATTGAATGTCCTCTGTGAAACTGGAGGAAATTGTAGCGTGGCGGCTAGAATCTTAGGAATCACCAGAATGACACTCTACAACAAGGCGAGAGGCAATGGTCGTGGCGTAAAGAAAATAGACACTGTGTGACCAATGTCTTTACAGGCTGCAAAAGTATTACAAGTCTTTGGTCTTCCTTGGCAACAAAAGCTACCCAGAAAATTTGGGTAGCTTTCTATTTTGGCAAGAAAATTGCATATCAGCAAGGTGGGAACAACCCAAAGGGAAGAAGTTGGCATACTAAAAGATGAAAGGAGCTGAAAGATAGACAGACAAGCAATCTTGACAAACAAGAAAGAGGAGGCAAAGGCAATGAAACCAATATTGATCGTTGAGGATGAGGCCATCATGCGAGAATCGCTCCGAGATTGGCTTAAAGAAGATGGCTACGAAGTGGACACTGCCGAAGAAGGTGAAGAGGCATTGCAGAAGATTGGGGAGAGAGAATTTGGTGTTGCGGTTCTCGATCTGAGGCTACCAGGAAGAGACGGGCTCGAGGTGTTGAGGGAGGCCACGGTGCAGAACCCTAAGCTTAAGGGAATTGTTATTACTGCTTATCCCTCGGTTGAGACTGCAGTGGAGGCGATGAAAATCGGGGCAGTCGATTACATAGTCAAGCCTTTTGCCCCTGATGCCCTGGAAAAACCAATTCAGGAGGTTCTCGGCCCGGTTCAAGTGGAGATAAGACCTGAAGAGACCAAGGTTGAGGCAGCCGTGGTGGAAGTTCCAGCAGTTGAGGAGGTGGTTGAGGAGGTGATTGACGAGGCAACCGGGAAAGTATGTCTGCCTCCTTGTCAGATAGCTTGTCCTATCGGAGAGCCTATTCAGCGCACTAACACAATGATAGCGTATCTTCCTTTGGATGCTGAGAGAGCTTACAACCAGATAATAGAGATAGGTGATGAAATTTATGACAAGAATCCTCTATTCACGGTATGCAGCTATATTTGTGGGCTTTGTGAGAAGGAATGCAATTACAAAGACCAGACGGGGGCAATAAGAAGAACGATGCTTAAACGATTCCTCACCGATCATTATCTTCCATATCTAGAAACCAAACCGCCACTTCCCTATCCTACCAGAGAAAAGGTTGCGGTGATCGGTGGGGGCCCCGGAGGGCTGATGTGTGCTTACAAACTGAGCAAAAAGGGCTATCGGGTGACTATTCTGGAAAGGAGCTCACAATTGGGAGGCGCGTTGAGATATATCCCCCAATATCGTCTTCCCACCAATATTATAGATAACACTTTAGATAATCTGGCAAGGATTGCCCATATTGATGTTGAGTTTGGAGCAACAATGGGCAATGGCGGGGAAACGCTGGATGACCTTAAGAGTGAGGGGTACCGAGCTGTGTTCATTGCTACTGGTACTCCTTCTCCCAGACCCCTGAGTATGGAGGGGCAGCTAATAAATGGAGCAGACCTCGGCGGAGTCGCCTTTGGTTTGCATCTCCTTTTCGAGCTGAACCAAAACAGGCTTTGTCAAGAGCTCCTTCGGCAACTCTTCCGAGAGGAGAGAGTGATAGTGATAGGCGGTGGCAATGTGGCATTTGATGCAGCAAGGAGTGCACGGCGGCTTGGTGCAGATGTTTCCATTGTCTGCCTCGAAAATGAAGATAAATCTTCCAAGGATGGGATTCCGGCCGATGTGGAGGAGATAGAAGGCGCTACTGAGGAAGGATTAAAGATATACTACTCCCGAGGTGTAGAAGAGATAATCGGAGAGGATGGGAAATTCAAGAAAATAAAGTGTCCCCGATGCACCTCGGTCTTTGACGAAAGCGGATTTAATCCTAAGTTTGACCACAGCGCTGCAATATATCTTGAGGGCGATGTGCTGCTGGTTACTATAGGGCAAGGTCCAGAGCGGACATTCTTTTCCCAAGAAGGGCTGGTGAATGAGAGAGGCAGGCTCGATATCGATCCCCTCACTCTCATGAGCAATCGTAAGGAAGGGGTTTTTGTCGGCGGCGATGTGAGACGAGTAGGTTTTGCCGCAGAAGCAATGAGAGATGGGGTGATAGCAGCGGAGTCCATCGACCGCTACCTGAGGGGTGAAGACCTGAAGCTGGGTAGAGAGAAGCAGTATGAAGCCGCTGCTATCCCCAAGCTTATGGAATACAAGCCTCAGCCTGAATCGGAATGGTTACTAGAGAGGATGAACTTTGAACTGTTTAAAAAGGGGTTCACCTTGGAAGAAGCAGTGGAAGAGGCCAGGAGGTGTCTGGACTGCGGTCCATGTAAGAGCTGTAAAGCATGTGTGGCACTGGGAGTTCAGCCTGAGATAGCAGAAATTGAAGTCAACCAGGATGTGTGCAGTGGCTGTGGAATTTGTGCCGCCGTATGTAGCTATGACGCCATCAAACTAGTGGAATCTAATAAAGGGGTAGTATCAGTTATAGATGACCTTAAATGTAAGCGATGCGGTGCATGTAGTGCTGCCTGCCCTAGTGAGGCCATTACCATCAGTAACTCTACCACTGAGCAGATTACGGCTGAAATTGAGGGAGTGCTGATGTGAAAACGAAAGGAGTTGGCTGAAAGACTGCGACACCAAAGGGTGAAAGGAGGTGGAAGAAATGAAATCAGTATTGATCGTTGAAGATGAAGCCATCATGCGCGAGTCGCTTCGAGACTGGCTTAAGGATAGGGGCTATGAGGTGGAAACTGCCCAGGAAGGCGAAGAGGCGTTGCAAGAAATTGGAAAGAGGGGATTTGGCGTTGTCGTTCTTGATCTAAGGCTGCCAGGGAAAAATGGGCTTGAGCTGCTGAAAGAGGCCACAGCGCAAAACCCAAAGCTTAAAGGAATCATCATCACCGCTTATCCTTCGATGGAGACAGCAGTAGAGGCAATGAAAATCGGAGCAGTTGATTACTTGGTTAAGCCCTTTGCCCCCGATGCTCTGGAAAAATCAATTCAGGAGGTTCTCGGCCCTATTCAGGTAGAGGTAAAACCTGAGGAGGCGAAGGTTGAAGCAGCGATAACGGAAGCTTCAGTGGTCGAAGAAGCCGAGGTTGAGCAAACCATAGCCATAACTGAGGAAGAAATCCCTGCTTACCTCGAGCAAGGCAAAACTTGCTTCAGGGCAGGCCGCTATGAGAAAGCGTTGAGGGAATTCCAGTCTATTCTCCATATCGCTCCGGGCCACATGGAAACCCGAGTTTGGATCCAAAGGACGAAGGAAGAACTGGCCAAGCCAAGGGTTGAGGTGCCTGAAGATGAGGCTGCTGTCGAACAGGTGGTGAAAGTCAATGAGTGCGTCTGGTCAAAGATGGGCATGGTCTCTTACAGGGTCTGCACCCGGAATTATGACTGCCTTACCTGCGAGTTTGACCAGATGATGCAAGAGAAAATAGCCGCTGGCGAAGCTCCGGAAATCGATAAGGCTCTGGAGAGGTTTAAGGAACTGCCGGGAAGTCAGAGACTTTGCCGTTATGCTCTAAAGGGTGACGTCTCTTATCGACTTTGCACCCGTCTGTTCCAATGCTCAGCTTGTGAATTTGGCCAGTTTATGCAGGACGCTTTAGACCAAAAATTGACTAAGCTAGCAGCTCGCCGAGAGGCACTGCGTAAAAAGGGACAAAGGGCTGAGGCATAGCCAAGTTGGTTAGGGTTGTAGTAAAAGAGTTAGCCAGAAAGTTCCAGTGGCACAAAAGGGGGGAGATGTATTCTTAGTGAGACACCTAGCTCTCTTCCCTTAGAATAACAACTGCTTTGTTTTAGACCGATTCTGGTTTGGCCCACGCAGAGCCTCAGAATAGCGGCATAATCAGGAGTTTCCCTTATGCTCCTAATCCTAGATGATCAGGGGGCTCCATTAGAAGGGTTCTTGAAACATCTATAACCATACTATCGCCGAGAATTTGCTTTCACCAGTAATATTTTGTTATACTCACTGGCCGTGCTTCAATTCATTCTGTGGAGAAAAAGGGTAGCTACAAGGTTTTCAAGATAGCTACTCCTCCATTTTTTGTCTGATTCTTATAGGACCAGGGCCAAAGTTCCATGCAGGTGCTAGCTCCTTACAAAGAAGCCACAAACGTGATACTAGAGGCTGGTGGTGACCCTCTGAGATTGTGTTACCAATGTGGCATTTGCACTGCTAATTGTCCCTGGAATCTGGTTCGAAGCTTTATTGTTCGCCGTATTATTCACGAGGCCCAGCTTGGCGCGACAGATTTTGAGAGTGATGAGCTGTGGCTTTGTGCCACTTGTCGGGCTTGTGTCCAGAGCTGCCCTCGTGGCGTAGAGATAATCGACATTATGAGGGCGTTGCGCCGAGCTGTAGTTAGTTTAGGCGTTGGCGCTGTTCCTGATGCCCTTCGAATCACAGTCAAGAATATCGCTGGTGCGGGCAATCCATTCGGTCAGGAGCCGGGAAAGCGGGATGACTGGGCTAAGGGTTTGGGAGTGAAGAAATCTGGTCCGGGCACTGCACTATCGTTTTTCCCTTGTTGCTTCTCCATATATGAACCGGCGGAGAGGGGGATAGCCCTCGCTACAGTGGATATCCTGAAAAAGGCGCAAGTGGATTTTGGCATCTTGGGCAGTAAAGAAAATTGCTGTGGTGAGAGCACCCGTAAGTTGGGAAATGAAGACGTATTCGAAATGCTAGCAAGGAACAATATTGCTGCTTTTGTTGAGAGCGGCGTCAAGCAAATCCTTGTTTCTTCGCCCCATTGCTATCACACTTTCAAAAATGAATACCCGGAGTTCGGAGGCAAATTTGAAGTGATTCATTCTACCCAGCTTCTATTAGAACTCATTAAGGAGCAGAGGATAAAGCCTACCAAGGAACTGAATAAGAGGGTTACATATCATGATCCATGCTACCTTGGTCGGCATAACGGCATATATGATGAGCCTCGGGAGGTCCTAAGGAGCATTCCTGGTCTCGAGCTGGTTGAAATGTCGGATTTCGGGGAAAACAGTCTTTGTTGTGGTGGCGGAGGGGGAGGCATATGGATGGGTGTCAGGAGAGAGGAAAGATTTGCCGACCTTAGATTACAACAAGCTCTGGCAACTGGAGCCGAGGTATTAGCTGTTGCCTGTCCTTATTGTATGTGCATGTTGAAAGATAGTCAGTTGAGAGTGGATAAGGGCGAAACTATTGAAATCAAGGATATTACAGAATTAGTTCAGGAGGCAATGTAGCGACAAGCTGGAGTAGATATGGAAGAGGTAAAGATCGGAGTATACGTTTGCCACTGTGGATTAAATATTGCCGGTACAGTGGATTGTGAGGAGGTGGTCAAATATGCGACAACCTTGCCTAATGTAGTGATTTCGCGTGACTACAGGTATATGTGCTCGGATCCCGGGCAGGATCTCATCAAAAATGATATCAAAGAGCTAGGGCTCAATCGAGTTGTGGTTGCTTCCTGCTCACCAAGGATGCATGAACCTACGTTCCGCAAAGCTTGCCAAGATGCCGGGTTAAATCCTTACTTATATGAGCATGCCAATATCAGGGAGCACTGTTCTTGGCCCCATGCTGCAGACAAGAAGCGAGCTACAGAGAAGGCCAAGGCTCTTGTACGCGCTGCAATAAGGCGCGTTTACTGGCATGAGCCTCTGGAGATTAAGGAAGTTCCAGTGAATCCTAATGTCTTGGTTGTGGGCGGCGGCATCGCTGGAATTCAGGCTGCTTTAGATATCGCTGATGGGGGCAAGAAAGTCTATGTAGTGGAACGGGAACCATCCATTGGTGGACATATGATTCAGCTTGACAGGACTTTCCCTACTTTGGACTGTTCGGAATGCATTCTCACACCTAAGATGACCGACGTCGGTCATCACCCTAACATCGAATTAATGACCTCTAGCGAAGTAGAAGAGGTTTCAGGCTATATCGGCAATTTCAAAGTCAAAGTGAGGAAGAAGCCCAGGTATGTGGACGTTGTTAAATGTAACTCATGTGGGGAATGCGCCAAAGTATGTCCTGTTGAGGTGCCTGACGAGTTTGAAATGGGCCTGCACATGAGAAAGGCAGCTTATCTTCCCCTCCCCCAAGCTGTCCCTGCCGCTTTTGCCATTGACAAGAGAGGCACCGCGCCGTGCCGCATTGCTTGTCCCGCTGGAGTCAATGCTCAAGGCTATGTCGCACTTATTTCCCAGGGCAAGTTCAAAGAAGCCCTTGAAGTAGTCAGAAGGACAATGCCTTTTGCCGGGGTTGTTGGACGGGTCTGTACGCATCCTTGTGAACTGGACTGCGAGCGAGGGCGGTTTGACGAATCCATCGCCATTCGAAGCCTGAAGCGCTTCATTGCTGATTATGAGCTGAGGCTCAGGAGGGAAAGAGCAGCTCCAGTTGAAAGGACAAAAGAGGGTAAAGTGGCTATTGTTGGCTCTGGCCCTGCCGGACTTGCCTGTGCTTACGATTTGGTTAGGGAGGGTTATGCAGTCACTGTGTTCGAGGCACTTCCTCAGCCAGGTGGCCTGCTAAGGTATGGCATCCCCGCATACAGATTGCCCAAAGAAATAGTGGATAACGAGATAAATTACATACAAGAACTGGGGGTTGAGATCAGGACAAATACGCCAGTTAAAGACATCGGCGAGATCTTCAACCAGGGATATACAGCCATTTTACTAGGCAACGGTTGTCAGGAAAGCCAAAAGACAGGAGTCTCTGGTGAAGAAACAGGCGGAGTAATCCATGCCCTCGACTTTCTCAGAATGGCAAATTCTGGCGTGAAGATTAGTTTAGGGGAGCGGGTGGTAGTCATTGGTGGCGGCAACGCCGCTATCGATGCTGCTAGATTAGCTTCACGCCTTGGGGCTAAAGAGGTGACTGTAGTCTATCGCCGCTCTCAGCTTGAAATGCCTGCTATCGGGACCGAGGTTGAGGAAGCCAAGCGAGAAGGAGTCAAGATCCACTTCCTGGCGGGGCCAGTTAAAATCCTATCCGAGGATGGTCAATTGACAGCTATTGAGTGTATCAGGATGGAGTTGGGCACGCCTGATGCTAGCGGCCGTAACCGTCCGGTACCCATCAAAGGCTCAGAGTTCACCATGGATGTGGACAATCTTATCATCGCTGTTGGTCAGGCTGTGGATAAGACAATGCTGCCTAAAGAATTGGACTATACTGGTTGGGGCACCCTTGAAGTCGCCCCTCCTACCTTGCAAACAAACATCCATGGCGTTTTCGCCGGTGGCGACGCGGTCTCCGGCCCCGGTGACGTAATTGCAGCCATCGCCGCCGGCAAAGAGGCAGCTATTTCTATCGATCGATATCTGAAAGGTATTAGCCTAACCGAGGGAAGACAAATAGCGTCCAAAAAGGTAGAACAGGTATCGACGGAAGGAGTCAAACCAAAGGCAAGAGCCAGCATGCCGCTGCTTAGCCTTGACCAGAGAAAAAGCTCCTTTGCTGAGGTTGAACAAGGCTTTGACGAAGAAACAGCCGTAGAGGAGGCTAAACGCTGTCTCAACTGTGGCGTATGCTCGGAATGTTTGGAGTGCTTGAAGGTCTGTGAGCAAGGGGCGATTAACCATGGCATGGAAGAGGAGTTTGCTGAGGTAGAGGTAGGCTCAATCATTCTGGCTACTGGCTATGACCAGTTTGATCCCAGTGTCATGACTCAATACGGGTATAAGAAGTATGATAATGTTCTAACCGGACTTGAATTTGAGAGGATAACGTGTGCTGGCGGGCCAACTCAGGGGCGAATTCAACTTAAGGATGGCAGAGAACCGGGAAGTGTAGCCATAGTACACTGTGTCGGCAGTCGAGACAAAAACTACCATGAGTACTGCTCCAGGGTTTGCTGCATGTATGGTCTCAAGTATGCAGAGCTGATAAAAGAGTTTACCAAGGCCGATGTATATGAATTCTATATTGACATGAGGTGCTTTGGAGAAGCCTATGAGGAATTCTACCAGCACGTTTCGGAAATGGGAGTCAATTTTATCCGAGGCAAGGTGGCAAAGATAACCGATCAGGCCATAAGTGAAGAGGAGAGAGGGAAATTAGTTGCCTTGGCTGAGGATACCTTATTGGGGAGGATGATCCGTGTCCCGGTGGATATGGTTATCCTCTGTGCTGCTCTGCAAGCTCGGTCTGATGCAGCCGATATCGCCAGTCGTTTTACCATAGGTCAGAGAGCCGATGGCTTCTTCTTGGAAACGCATCCCAAGCTTGCTCCGGTAAACACGCCCACAGACGGAGTTTTCATCGCTGGCTGCTGTGCCGGACCGAAGGACATCCCTGATACTGTGGCCCAGGCTTCTGCCGCAGCATCCAAAGCTTTGTCGTTAATAAGCAGAGGCAAGGTAACCACTGAGGCAGCCATAGCCCAAGTGGATGAAAGCATTTGTCATGGATGTGGACGCTGTGAGGAAATTTGCACCTTCCACGCTCCCACGATTATTAGCAAGGATGGGACTTTTTTGGTCTCCAGCGTAAATGAAGCCCTGTGTAAAGGATGTGGGGCGTGTGCCGTTGTTTGCCCGACGGGAGCAATGTCAATCAGGCATTTCAATATGCAGGAAATAGATAGCTTGGTTGATGGCTTACTGGAGGCTTACCGTGGCTGAATTTGAGCCGCAGATTATTGCTTTTGCCTGCAACTGGTGTACTTACGCTGCAGCTGATTTGGCCGGCACAAGCCGGGTCCAATACCCTCCCAATGTTTATATTGCAAGGGTAATGTGCAGTGGAATGATAAATCCTGACTATGTCCTTAGAGCCTTTGAAAGAGGAGCTGATGGAGTTATAGTCGCTGGGTGTAAATACACCGACTGCCATTACATTGATGGGCCGGTAAAGTGTGATGCCATGTTCGCCAAGCTAAAGAGGCTAGTCCACACCCTTGGCTTAGAGGATGAAAGGCTGAGGCGTGAAATGATATCTACTTCTGAGGGAACAGTGTTTGCCAGAGTAGTTGAGGAATTTGTCGACCAACTTAAGAAACTGGGCCCCTCACCCTTTTCAGCTTTAAGGAGGGAAGAAGTAGCGGTTTGAATTTAGAAGACATTATTCAGGAAACCAAGACTTATTACTGCTTGGAATGCGGCAAGTGTACTAGTGTATGCCCTGTTGCCAGATATGATCCATCTTTCTCTCCGCGGGCGATAATTGAAGACGCCCTTTTGGGATTTGAGGATGTATTGGTCTTCAACCAAAAACTCTTTTCTTGCTTAACTTGCTATACCTGCCAGCAGAGATGCCCCTGCGATGTTGATTTTCCTATTTTCATTCGCCAAGCCCGAGCTATAGCCCAAGATAATGGACAGCATGGAATTTATGCCCACTCGGGGCAACTGCAATCCTTGGCACGACTTATGACAAGTCCTGACATTAAGCAGAGAAGATTGGAATGGCTATCCAAAGAATATCGTATCTCTGACGACTCCGATGTCCTGTTCTGGGTTGGATGCGCTCCATATTTTGAACCTGTCTTTGAGGATATTGAGTTTAGGGCTCTTGATATCACTGAGGCAAGCTTAAGAATCTTAAACTTTTTCGGAATAGAGCCCAAATTGCTTCCAGATGAGAAATGCTGTGGGCATGATGTGCTTTGGACCGGGGATGTGGAGACCTTCAAGAGCTTAGCCGAACATAACACAAAACTAATAAAAGAGGCTGGGGTGAAAAAGATAATCTTTTCCTGTCCTGAGGGCTATCGGACATTCAAGCTAGACTACCCCAATCATGGGTTTAGTGTGGATTGCGAGTTACAACATATCTCTGAATTCTTAGCTGAGAAGATAGAGAAAGGGGAGGCTAAGTTTAACTGGATTGATAAGAAGGTAACTTATCAAGACCCTTGTAGATTAGGAAGACATCTAGGTGTCTATGATGCACCCCGAAAGGTGCTGGGTTCTATTCCAGGGGTAGAGTTTCTTGAGATGGAACATAGCGGATGGGATTCTATTTGTTGTGGAACCAGCGCCTTTACCAATTGCGACTCATATTCCAACATGATAAGGACAGAGAGGTTGTCTGAGGCAGCTTCGACTGGAGCGCAGATGCTTATAACCTCTTGTCCCAAATGTCAAATCCATTTCAGATGCGCTATGGTAGACAAAGGGGAAGAGAAGCGGGTAATGCCAAAAATTGAAGTTATGGATTTGGTAAATCTGGTAGCAAACGCCTTAGGAGGCGACAAGTGAACCGGGAAAATGAACATAAATCGGTCTTGGTGATTGGCGGTGGGATAGCTGGGATTCAAGCTTCTCTCGATCTGGCTAATATGGGGTTCAAGGTGTATTTGGTGGAAAAGACTCCCAGTATTGGGGGGAGGATGGCACAGCTAGATAAGACCTTCCCCACTAATGACTGTGCTATGTGTATTCTTGCCCCCAAGATGATAGAGGCAAGCCAGCATCCTAACATAGAGCTTTTGACCTATTCCGAGGTGGAGGGAGTATCAGGAGAGGAAGGAAATTTCCATGTCAAAGTCAAGAGGAAGGCAACACACGTTGATTGGGATAAATGCACCGGGTGCGGGGAGTGCACTCAGACCGAGTTAGATGGCTCGAAGGAGTTTGAAGGGGAAATATGGGTTGACCGAATCAAAATAGACGAGACAAGTTGCGTCCAGTGCGGAGAATGCACCCAGGCCTGTGTTGAGGAAAACAAGGAAAGGCATGCCATGACCAATGTTGCCTTCGAGAGGCGAAGATTTGTTGAACTTCCTCCTGAGGAACGAGAAGGAAGGGAGCCTGAGATATTGGCCCAGCGGGTGGCCCTGATGGACGAAGAGTCACGAGCAGACTTCTGGCAGAAGGAACTCAGCAAGTGCATAAAGTGCTTTGGCTGCTGTGATGTCTGCCCCGTATGGATTTACGGTGAGACTGAGCTGGAAGACCCGGAGTGGATTGCCCCCGGCGAAATACCTCCCGCTGTGCCCCTGTTTCACATAATAAGAGCTTACCGCATTGGCGATAGCTGCATTAACTGCGGCATGTGTGAAGAAACTTGTCCTGTGGACATACCCCTCAGAACTATCCATCACCTTATGCAGCGTCAACCCCCTGAGTCAATTTTTGAAATCATTCCAGGTCTAGATCCAGAGACAAAAAACAAGCTTGTAGAGCGAGTGAAGGAGCGGCCCGTTGTTGGGACCGAGATAAGCAAGTGAATTGTGACTTGGTATTAACCGTTTGCCCTTTTTGTGGCTGTGGCTGTCAGTTTTACCTCGAGGTTCTGGACGGTGAAATAACTGGGGTGGTTCCCTGCAAAACCGACGAGGTAAGCGGGGGCCAACTCTGTATCAAAGGAAGGAATGCAGCAGGCTTCATTTACCACCGTGATCGGCTGAAATCACCCTTGGTAAGAAGAAATGGTAAGTTTGAAGAGACAAGCTGGGATGAGGCCTTAGAAATTGTGAGCGGGAGGTTGAGCGAGATAAAGCAACTGCAAGGAGCTGATTCCATAGGTATCCTTTCGTCTGCCAAGTGTACCAATGAGGAAAATTTCCTCATGATGAAATTCGCACGGGCAGTTATTGGCACAAATAACGTTGATCATTGTGCTCGACTTTGTCATGCCTCTACAGTGCTAGGCTTAGTTAACTCCTTTGGTAGTGGAGCAATGACCAATAGCATTCCGGAAATAGAAGGAGCGGGCTGTATTTTCGTGATAGGAAGCAATACCATGGAGCAGCACCCTCTTGTAAGCTCAAGGGTTCTACGGGCGAAGGAAAGGGGAGCCAAGCTGATTGTGGCTGACCCACGCCGCATACCACTGGTCGAGTTTGCTGACGTCCATCTTCAGCACAGGCCGGGAACAGATGTTTGCCTGCTTAATGGCATAATGAACCTCATTCTTTCTTGGAATTTGGCTGATAATGATTTCATCGCTGGGCGTACTGAAGGGTTCGAGGAATTCAAAAGGAAGGTTGGAGAATACTCGCCTGAAAAGGTTTGCCAGATAACGGGGGTCGACCGAGCTGCACTGGAGAAGGCAGCTCGATGGTATGGGGAAGCTGAAAAAGCAAGCATCCTATATGCTATGGGTATCACACAACATACCACCGGTACCGATAATGTCGAATCTTGCGCCAATCTGGCGATGCTTACTGGGAACGTTGGCCGCAAGTCAACCGGGGTGAATCCGCTGCGCGGACAAAACAATGTTCAGGGTGCCTGCGACATGGGTGCTCTGCCAAATGTTTACTCAGGCTATCAATCAGTTCGGGATGAAGCCAGCAGAGGCAAATTTGAAAAAGCTTGGGGTGTTGAATTGCCTCAAGAGCCAGGGCTCACGGTAACCGAAATGATCGATGCTGCTCTAGAAGGATCGCTTAAGGCGATGTATATAATGGGGGAAAATCCTGTGCTTTCCGATCCTGATGTAAACCACGTGAGAAAAGCACTAAGTGAACTTGATTTCTTGGTGGTACAGGATTGCTTCCTCTCTGATACAGCCGAATTTGCCCATGTGGTGCTGCCTGCCTGTTCCTTTGCTGAGAAAGAGGGGACTTTTACCGCAACAGATAGAAGGGTCCAAAGGGGAAGGAAGGCAATAGGGCCTATTGGTGATTCCAAGCCTGACTGGGTCATAATCACTGAGCTTGCCAGAAGAATGGGAAGCACCCAATTCAATTATGAGTCGCCTCAAGCCATTATGGAGGAAATCGTGAATCTTACCCCTAGCTATGGGGGCATTTCCTACGAGCGATTGGATAGCGGTGAGGTGTTAGCTTGGCCATGCCCGTCCAAAGAACACCCCGGCACCAAATTGCTTCATGAAGAAATCTTCGCCAGGGGAAAAGGACGCTTCTTTGCCATTGATTATGAACAGCCCGCTGAGCTACCTGACGAGGAATATCCTTTCATTCTAACCACGGGCAGAGTAATGTTTCAATTTCATACTGGGACAATGACTCGCAGAGTCCCTGCCTTAGAAAGGGAAGCCTCTACAGGCTTTGTGGAACTTAATCCTGAAGACGCGGCGAGACTCTCTATAGTGCAAGGAGAAAAGGTACAGGTGAAATCACGGCGAGGTGAGATTGAGATAAAGGCTTTCGTTACCGATCGAGTTTCCCCTGGGGTGGTATTTATACCTTTCCACTTTGCTGAGTGTGCCGCCAATGAGCTTACCAGCAGAAATCTTGACCCTGAAGCCAAGATCCCTGAGTTCAAAGTTTGCGCTGTGAAAATCTATAAGGGGGACAAGCATGGCTGAGAAGGGAGAAAGAATAGTAGGGGAAGCAGAGAGGATTCTGGATAAGGGGGGAATAATAGCCGCAGCCGAGGAAATTCTAGACCACGGTTACGATGGCATCATTGGGCTTCGAAGAAGATGGGGACATGTAGGCCCTTATCTCTTCACCCAAAAGGAGGAGCTTAAGGAGCTGGAACTTGAGCCACGATATAACCTGGCAACTTTCGTTCGTAAAATTAAGGATAAGTGGCCTGAGAAAAGGTTTGGAGTTGTCTCCAGAGGATGTGACGACAGGGCTTTAGATAAACTTGAAGAACTTGGTGTTCTTAGGAGAGATGGCTTGGTTTCCATAGGCGTAACCTGTTCTACGGAACAAGCGGAAGAATGTAACTGTGAGAAGCCGATATACGATGGCTTGGATTGCACTGGTTGCTGGAAATGCATAGAAAAGTGCCAAAAGGATGCTATCAAAAGGATAAATGTTTGCCCTATCCTGGTGCCCGACGAGTTTAACCTTGGTTTATCTCCAAGGAAGGCAATCTATCTACCTTTCCCTCAAGCAGTGCCTAAGAAAAACGTCAGAGACGCCAATCACTGCTTGAGACTCACAGAGAAGCTTGAATGTAAGGGGTGTGAAAACGCTTGTGAAGCGAAGGCAATTGTTCATGACATGACTGATCAGGTCCTGGATCGCGACGTTGACGCCATAATAGTTGCTACCGGCTTAGATTTCTACGACATCTCACAAATGGAAGAATATGGCTATGGAAAGATAAAGAATGTCATTACTGCCATAGAATACGAGAGACTGACTGCGGCATCAGGTCCTACTTTTGGAGCACTTAAGCGCCCTTCAGATGGGAAAATCCCTCACAATATAGCCTTCATCCAATGCGTTGGCTCCCGCGATCTTAGGAACAAAGCATATTGTTCCAGCGTCTGCTGCATGCATGCCACCAAGGAAGCCATGATGGCATATGAACATGAGCCAGGAACGAAGTCCACAATTCTCTATATGGACATGAGGGCTGTAGGCAAGAGATTTCAGGAATATATCGTTAGGGCTAAACAGGAATATAACGTGACGTATATCAGGGGGCGTCCTGGCAGGATTGAAGTCAACTCCGAGAATGATAACCCTGTTATTTGGTATGAGGATACCACCACCGGGGGAATAAAAAGATTTGAGGCAGAACTGGTGGTTCTGGCGCAAGCGATGGTCCCCCGAATCACCAAAGAGTTAGCAGAAATACTAGGAATAGAGTTGGACGAAAATGGCTTTGTGAGGACTCCAGATAAGCTTTCGCAACCGCTGGATACTACAAAGCCCGGCATCTTTGCTTGTGGCTATGTCCACAGTCCACGAGATATACCTGATTCTGTAACCCAGGCGTCAGGAGCGGCAGGCAGGGTAGCGGAAGTTATAGCAGGAGGAGGGTGAAATGGACGAGCCTCGCATTGGTGTCTTTGTCTGTCATTGTGGCAGGAATATCGGGGCATATGTCGATGTCCCAGAGGTTGTTGAGTATGTAAAGGGACTGCCCAATGTGGTGCATGCTGAGCATAATCTATATACCTGTTCTGAAGAAGGGATATCAGCGATTAAGAAGGGAATTCAAGAGTATAGCTTGAACCGTGTTATAGTCGCCTCTTGCACACCTAGAACCCATGAGCCGCTCTTCAGGTCTGCCTGTGAAGCAGCGGGCTTAAACAAATACCTTTTTGAGTTTGTCAATATAAGGGATCAATGTAGCTGGGTTCATATGAATGAGCCAGAGAAGGCTACGGAAAAGGCTAAAGACCTCATCAGAATGGGGGTTGCGAAGGCAAGATTACTTGAGCCACTGGAGGAGGTGGAGATCAAGGTAGCCCCTTCAGCCTTAGTGATTGGCGGCGGAGTTGTAGGTATGAGTGCCGCCTTGAATTTGGCACAGCAAGGGTTCGATGTCCATTTGGTGGAAAAGCAATCACAGCTTGGGGGGATCCTCCGAAATGTTCATAAACTTTACCCCACAAATGAAGAGGCAACAAAGTTGACCAATCCAATCGCTGAAAAAGTTGAAAATCATTCTAAGATCAAAACCTATCTTTCTTCTAAGGTTAAAGAGGTGGCTGGATTCATAGGGAACTTCGACGTCACTGTGGATCAAGACGGAAAGGAGAGTAAGTTCAACGTAGGCACCATCATAGTAGCCATTGGAGCTCAGGAATTAAAGCCAATAGGTCAATACGGCTATGGTGAAATGCCTGACGTTCTCACTCAACTGGAGCTAGAGGAGCGGATGAAAAACGGAGAGGCCGTGGGCAAGAACGTGGTAATGATTAACTGTGTTGGGGCTCGCGTTCCAGAGAGAACTTACTGCAGCAGAATCTGCTGCATGAATGCAATTAAGAATGCTTTTCTTATAAAAGAATCAAACCCCGGGGCGAAAGTCTGGATATTGCACCGTGACCTTATGACTTATGGTGTAGATTTTGAGAATTACTATCGAGGGGCTATGGAGCGGGGGGTTAGATTCATTAGATACAGCTTGGAAAGGCCTCCTGAAGTCATTGGGAATGGGAAGGTTGAGAAAATAAGGGTATACCATGAGCTACGTAAGACGGAGCTAGAGCTTTCCTGCGATATGCTTGTTCTCACCACGCCTCTTATCCCTCGCGAAGATAACCAGGGAATATCCAAGATGCTTAGAGTTTCGTTAGACGAGTTTGGTTTCTTACTGGAAGCACATTTGAAACTCCGGCCTGTGGAATTTGCTATGGATGGTATTTACATCTGTGGCTCTGCAAAGTGGCCCACGGATGTGAGTGAAGGAATTTCTCAGGCTTACGCAGCCGCCTCTAAAGCAGCGGGGCCATTGAGAACAGGCTATGTAAGGCCTGAAGCCATAACTTCCTCGGTTAATGAGGATATCTGCTCAGGATGTGGCACGTGCGTTTCTCTTTGCCCATTTGAAGCCATGGAACTCGTGCCCAAAGATGGCAAAAGAGTAGCACGGGTCACCGTGGCTCAATGTAAGGGTTGTGGAGTTTGTGGAGCCGCTTGCCCTTCTGGTGCCGTTACTATGAATCATTTCAGGAATGAGGAGATTATGGCGCAACTTGAGGCACCGTGGTATAATGAAGCGTTTGTTGAGTCGAAAGGAGGCGTGATAGGTGAACCGGGATGACTTTGAGCCCGTGATCATTGGCTTTTGCTGCAACTGGTGCGCCTATGCCGCTGCGGACCTGGCCGGTACCTCACGGATGCAGTATCCGGCAAACTTGAGGACGGTAAGGGTGATGTGTTCCGGCAGAGTCAGCGACATGTTAATATTTAAGGCGTTTGCTGCCGGGGCGGATGGTGTTCTAGTTGCCGGCTGTCATCCTGGCGACTGTCATTATATGAAGGGTAACCTGAGCACCAGTAGAAGGTTTGTGGCCATGAAGCCTTTCCTTGGGGCGGTGGGGATCCAACCTGAGAGACTGAGACTGGAATGGATAGGGGCTTCAGAAGGACCAAAGTTCGCTGAGACAGTCAGGAGCTTCACTGAAACGGTAAGGGGACTTGGCCCCAGCCCACTTAATAGGAGGCGAAATGGGCTCTGAGCCTGCGACCAACATTTGCCGCTGGTGGAGAGCTATGGAAGCAGCGGCAGGCAAATAAAGCACTGTACCTGTTCCAAGTTGTAGCGCAAGAAAGGAGGTGAATCATGGCCAAGGTAGCGATTACAGTTAACGGTTCCGCACCCAGTAATGTTTTCCCAAGTATGATTCTCGGTTCGTCTGCCGCATCCCTCGGCGATGATGTGATCGTGTTTTTCTGTCCCGGGGGTGCGCCTGCCATGGTGAAAGGCGAGTTGGAGAAAATCAAGGCCAAGGGCATGCCGGACATTGTGGAATTATACCAGGGCCTACGTGATCTGGGTGGCCGAATTCTAGTCTGTGAGCTAGCCTTAGATGCCAAGGACCTTAAAGCCGATGACTTTAGGGAGGGCGTGGAAATTGTCGGGGCAACTACGTTTTTGGCCTCGATATCAGACGCCACCATAACTTTCTCTTTCTAAACTGAAATAATTAGGAGGTGAACATGGCACTACACACTTTGGATGTACTGGGACTTAAGTGTCCCCAGCCGGTACTGAAAGTGGCAGCGATGGCCAAGAGTATTCCCGCTGGAGATACATTAGAAGTGCTGGCTGATTGTGAGTCTTTCCCCAAGGATATTGAAGCATGGTGTGCCAGGATGAAAAAGACATTGCTGTTCTGCGCTGACCAGGGGGGAGGAAAGTTCAAGGCACAGATACAGTTCTAGTTTGTGGGCATATCCATGGAGGGAGAATTCACACCCAAGATAGTTGGGTTCCTCTGCAACTGGTGCTCATATGCGGCTGCTGACCTTGCTGGGGCAACGAAGCAAACGGTGCCTGGTTCCGTTTCGATTATCAAAGTAATGTGCTCTGGAAGGGTGGAGCCGGCTCTCATGGCTACTGCATACCTACGGGGGGCTGACGGGGTATTTGTTGCTGGGTGCCACCCAGGCGATTGCCACTACCGAGAGGGAAATTACTATGCTCGCCGTAGGTTTGCTCTTTTGGAGAAAACGGTGGAAACGCTGGGACTGGAACCGGAAAGGTTTATGCTAGCCTGGGTTTCAGCATCAGAAGGGCAGAGGTTTGCTGAGGTAACTAACCGGTTTGCCGAGCAGGTAAGAAAGTTGGGGCCAAGTCGCTTGGGAAAGGCCCTATTATGAGAGCGACGGAGGTAACAGGTAATAATGGAAAACAAGGGAGAGGACAGGCGGGTGCTGGTGATTGGGGCTGGGATTGCTGGCATTGAAGCAAGTCTGCTTCTGGCCAATTCTGGGGCCAAAGTATATCTAGTTGAGAAGAACTGTTACTTTGGTGGCAACGTAATAAAGTTCGAGCAGGTATTTCCTAACATGGAGTGTGCCACCTGTATGATAGCGCCGAAGCAACAGGAGTTGCTGCAAAATGAGAACATTGAGCTGCTAACGCTTAGTCAGGTTGAGGCTGTGGAAGGTTCCATAGGGGATTTCACGGTGAAAGTGAAGAAAAGGGCGAGGTATGTCGACATGCAGAACTGCATTGGATGCAACGCCTGTCTTGAGCCCTGCCCGGTGGAGGTGGACAACGAATTTGAGGAGGGACTGACCAAGAGAAAGGCAATATATATTCCCTGTGCTGGGGCTCTGCCCAACGTCCCGGCCATTGATACTCAAAATTGTCTCCGTTTCAATGGGAAAGATTGCCAGGCCTGTCAAGAAGCCTGTATGTTTGAGGCTATTGATTACGCGCAGGAGGATGAGAAACTCGAACTTAACGTTGGGGGTATCTTGGTAGCTACTGGCTTCAAACCGCTTGACCTCAGCAAGATTACTCAATATGGGTACAAGAAATTTGACAATGTATACTCTGACATAGAAGTTGAGAGAATTTGTGCCTCCAATGGACCTACGCAGGGGCAGATTGTTCTCCGCAATGGCAAAGCACCAGAGTCAGTGGCGATCATCCATTGCGTGGGGCGGGAGGAAAAGGGGTATTGTTCTTCAGTATGTTGCATGTCTTCCGCCAAGCTAGCACGCTTCATTAAGGATAAGTTACCCGAAGTAAAGATATCTCAATTCTACTCTGATCTGTCTATACCAGGCAGAGCCTATCAGAGGTTCTATAGAGAGGTGCGAGAAAGCGGCGTTGATTTTATTCGCGCCACGGTAACCGAAGTCTCGGAATCAGGGGAGAGACTGCGTGTTAACTACAAGACTGAAGATGGCAAGGAGAATACTCTCAGTGTGAGCATGATAATCTTGTCACCTGGACTAGAACCGGCGGTCGACTCATTGGAACTGGCGGAGATGTTGGGTATTCCCCAAGGTGACGGGGGCTTTTTCAGCGAAAAGGAACCAGACCTTGATTCTGTCGATACAATAAGAGAGGGTATATTTGTTGCCGGCTGCGCCCAGGGGCCCAAAGATATTCCAGACACAGTGGCTCAGGCAGAGGCTGCAGTGGGAAGACTACTATCATTGTCAAGATAAGAGGTTGCGAAATGGGAAAAAGGATAGGCGTATATGTATGCGAGTGTGGCACTAATATAGCCGACAATGTGAATATTGATAGAGTAATTGAAGCTGTTTCGCCGCTTCGTGATGTCGCAATTGTCGAGAAATACGGGCTCTTGTGTTCTGAGGCTGGGAAGGAATTCCTAAAGCAAAGCATCAAGGAGCATGACTTGACCCATTTGGTGCTTGCAGCCTGTTCTCCTAAGCAGCACGAAATGACTTTTATGAATGTGTGTGAGGAAGCTAGTCTCAACCCCTACCTATTGCAGATGGTGAATATCAGGGAACAATGTGCCTGGGTCACCTCAGACAAGGAAGAGGCTGCAGAAAAGGCAATAAGGCAAATAAGAGCCGCTATCAGTAGAGTTCGCTGGCAAGTTTCTCTGGAAAAGAAGGAGATGGACGTTTGTCCCGATGTGCTGATAATCGGCGGTGGCATTGCCGGAATTAAGGCTAGCCAGCTGCTTGGTTCCCCAGACAGAAGGGTCTATCTGGTTGAGAAGAGTCCTTCTTTGGGAGGCAAAGTAAAGGAGTTTGACAAGCTGTTTACCGCTATGGATTCTGGCTCAGTATTGATAGAAAAAGAAGTGAAGAGACTGCTAGGAGCCAAGAATATCGAAGAGCTTACTGATAGTGAGGTTGAGCAAATCTTGGGCTTCTTTGGCAATTTTGAGGCAAAAGTAACGAAGAAAGGGGAAAATGGGGAGCGGAATCTAAGCGTGGGAGCAGTCATCTTAGCTACCGGCTTCGACTTGATGGACCCAACGGGTCTCCCTCAATATGGGTACGGAAAGCGTGATGATGTCTATACGAGCTTGGAATTTGAGCAGATGAATATGCCAAGCGGACCTAGTGGGGGGAAGATTCTGCTCAAAAACGGCAAGAGTCCTGAATCTGTGGCTATTATCCATTGTGTTGGGCGAGAAGAGAAGGGCTATTGTTCCAAGGTGTGCTGCGTGTATTCACTTAAATTTGCCAGGATGTTGAAGTCCCAGCTTCCCGACGTAAAGGTATCTCAACTCTACTCAGACCTATGCATTCCAGGGAAGTCCTACCAGAAGTTCTACGAAGAGACAAAGGACTTAGGGATCAACTTTGTACGCGCTGCGAAGACTACGGTTACCCAAAATACCAAGGCAATAGCTGTGAAATACGAAACTGAAAACGGTTCGGAAGAGGAGCTTGCAGTAGATATGGTAATCCTTGTGCCGGCGATGGAACCCAGCGGTGATACTAATAGGTTCGCTGAAATGCTTGGTATCCCTCTGGACGAGGAGGGTTTCCCTGTTGCAGAGCACCAGTTGCTGGGTCCAGTGGCGTCTTCTGTGGAGGGAGTATTTGTGGTCGGGTGTGCCCAGGGGCCAAAGAATATCTCGGAGACGATAGTTCAATCAGAGGCAGCAGCAGGTAAGATACTCTCATCCCTTGTTCCAGGCCGAAAGTTGGAGTTGGAAGTGAGAACCTCTGAAATTTCGGAGACTTTCTGCACTGGATGCAAAATGTGTATCTCAGTCTGCCCTTACTCTGCCATCAGCTTTGACGAAGTGAGGAGAATTGCAGTGGTGAACGAAGCTTTGTGTCATGGATGCGGGGTCTGTGCTGCTACTTGTCCCTCTGGAGCTGCCAGTGTAAAGAATTTTGGCTTCCCGCAGATCTATCAAGAAGTTGTGGAACTAGTAAGGTAAGTATGTGGGCTTATGAGCAAACTATTGGGAACATGTGAGGAGTTGTAACGTGACACCTACTCGGAAGGGAACAATCTACCTGTCAGAAGGGGATGTGGAAAGAGGGGTCCTTGACTTTATGAAGCAAGCATTAAGCCAAGGTTGTTTTGACGCTGTCCTCATCCCAACTAGGGTGTCGGCAGGAGATTCAGTCGCCTACTCACTGATCCGAGATGAGGCGCTTCTTGAAGCAGCGTCTCCGTTACCTCCAATTATGCCAGTTCAGGGAGCCAGAGCCATTTCTAGCATTACCAGACGTGGTAAAGGGAACAAGAGCATTGCTGCTGTGATGCGACCCTGCGAGGCAAGGGCGACAGTTGAACTGGCTAAGCTTGGACAGGCAAACCTGGAGGACATAATCCTTGTGACTGTGGACTGCCCGGGAGTAATGCCTCTATCTGACTATTTCACGAGCGCCGAAAACGGTGATAGGACGTTCAGAGATGCTTCCCGGAACTGGAATAGTGAACCTATGCGGCCAGTGTGCAACATATGTGACAGATTCTCTACCACGGGTGCTGAAGACTTGCATGTAGGAACCTTGGGTGCAAAGGATGGCACTATGGTCCTTATCCCCAGCAGCGGTAAAGGCGAAAGTGTCTTGAGCAAGCTCGGTCTTTCAATGGAGGACAATATATCGAGTTGGGAAAGTGGAGTGGAGAGGCTGACTCAGGAAAGAAAGCAGAAAAGGAACGAGTCTCACAACGGGCTAAGAAGCGAGATTGAGGGTATAGACAGGCTACTAGAAAGCTTTAGTAGATGCATAAACTGCCACAACTGTATGAGGGTCTGCCCCATATGTTACTGCCGCCAGTGTCATTTCGATTCGGACAAAATGAAATTCAATTTTGAAGATTACCTTACGAGGGCAAAGGCAAGAGGTGTGGTGAAGCTTCCCAGCGATACTCTGTTTTTCCATATTGGACGTATGTTACATATGTCTCTCTCCTGTGTGTCATGCGGGATGTGTGAGGACGCCTGCCCCATGAATATCACGGTAGGGCAAATCTTCAGCCTAGTTGGTGATAGAAACCAAGAGGCCTTCGGTTACCTATCTGGTAGGAGTATAGACGAAGCTCTGCCGTTAACGACTTTTGAGCAAGGCGAATTCCAGGAGGTGGAGCAGTCCCATTCAGTGTTTTCTGCCAAGGAGAAGCAAGATGCCTAGGGTCTTAAGGTTGAGCGAAAGCCCAGAGCAAAGCGTGAAAGAAATGGCCAAATTCCTCCTAGAGAACG
Source organism: uncultured Dehalococcoidales bacterium (assembly GCA_964545665.1). GTDB lineage: Bacteria > Chloroflexota > Dehalococcoidia > GIF9 > AB-539-J10 > CAZJGF01. Next base: position 13,201 of record CAZJGF010000002.1, on the reverse strand, counting down.
GCAAGGTGGAAGGGGTTTTGACTTTGAGGAAGATCGGTGAGAATGGGGCTGTGGCTTACTCCCTTATTTCCAGTCCTGATGAACTCGACTATGCCCGGCCGCTGTATCCTCTAATGCCGGTAAACAGCGGCAAGTTGCTATCCCTTCTTACTCTAAGGGAAGCAGCCACTGAACCGATTGCGGTGGTGCTAAGACCTTGCGAATTAAGAGCATTCGTAGAGCTGGTGAAGCGGCAGCAGGGGAGCACTGACAACCTGTTACTCATAAGCTCAACCTGTGGCGGAGTCTACCCATTGGAACTGGCACTCGAGGATAAGATTGAGGAAAAGCTACCTCAATACTGGGAAGCGGTCAAACAAGGTGAAGTGAGTCCTGGGATAAGGCCTGCCTGTAAGGCATGTGAGCATTTTATACCTTACACTGCTGATATCACCGTGTCCTTACTGGGAAACAAGGACATTGACAGAGAAACGGTGATACTTCTCAACACTGACAGAGGGGAGAACTTGCTTGAAGGTATGTCGGGAGAGTTCACTGAAGAAGAGTTCGATTCTGGAGCAATGGAACGAATAAGGGGCCAGAGAGAGAGTGAGAAGCAGAAACTGTTTGATGAAACTGAAATAAGGAACCTTGGTATTGATGAACTGAACAAGGCCTTCAGCAAATGCATAGGCTGCCACAACTGCAGCAAGGTCTGCCCCATCTGTTATTGCCACTTATGCTTTTTCGACAGTGAGGCTAGTGAACATGATGCGGTTTACTACGCAACACAGCTAGAAAGAAGGGGAAGTGTGGAGGCTTTTCCTGACACGATATTCTACCACCTGGTGAGGCTATCCCACGTAAGCACATCGTGTGTGGGATGTGGTATGTGTTCTGATGTGTGTCCCGCCAGTATTCCGCTGTGGGCCATTTCCTTGAGAGTAGCCGAATCGGTTCAGAAAGCTTATGGTTATCTTCCAGGGAAAGATATGGAGGAGGGGCTCCCGCTTACTACATTCAGGCCGGAGGAATTCGCGGCCGTCGGGTAATACCGAAATCGCACTTTATTCAGTCCATTACCAGGGGACTCGTGGTCTCAGCAAATTCTTGGTAATCTGTGTTTTCTGCTAAATGTCTTCACATTCTTGGCCTCCTGTGGGCTAGCCCTTTTTGCATTGCGTGGTAGGTGATTGAGCGGAAGAAGGGTTGTCCACAGCATAGGATGATACGTCGAGTGAGGACGCGCTGTGTGAGTGGGGTATAGCTCAGCTGGGCTGGCGGGGATCAGTCTTTCTCTGTGATGCTGGCCTTGCAGAAGCTAGAGGCAGCTGCCTCTAGCTTCTATGGTTGGTCCATGAAGATGTGTGCTGAGGACTCCTACGCTGGTCACGGGGAGGTTGATACGACTGCCCTCGCATGTGCTATACTAGCTCCGCTCGCCTGACAGCGGCTGAAGGTTATCACTTGCGCTGGAGCGGCAGACCAATCTGGCCCGAACGTGTTTGGCCAGGAAAGATGGCTGACAACTCAATATTTGGAAGGAGGTAATGATGAGCGGTTTCAAGCCGAAGATAGTCGCCTTTCTATGCAATTGGTGTGCCTATGCTGGAGCTGATTTAGCTGGTATGTTGCGTATTCAGTATGCCTCCAATCTGATGGTGGTTCGAGTTATGTGCAGTGGGATGGTTGAGCCCACCTTTGTGCTTGCAGCCCTTCAGACGGGTGCAGATGGAGTATTGATTGGCGGCTGCCATTTTGGAGACTGCCACTACAGGACGGGGAACTATAAGGCAGCGCGGCGTGTTGCTATACTGAAGAAAATGATGAAGCAACTGGGGGTTGACGAGGAGCGAGTAAGCCTAGAGTGGATATCTGCCTCTGAGGCAAACCACTTCGCACAGGTAGCCAATGACATGACAGCGAAAATAAAAGAGCTAGGGCCTTTTGCTGGTAAAACAGCATATCGGAGATGACAATATGGCGAAACCGAAGATTGCTTTCTATTGGAACGCTTCCTGCGGTGGATGTGAAGAGACAGTGGTTGACCTCAATGAAGATATACTGAAGGTAGCGGATGCTGTAGATATAGTATTATGGCCCGTAGCCTTGGACTTCAAGAGGAAAGACATTGAGGCTTTAGGCGATAAGGAGATAGCGGTAAGCTTTATAAACGGGGCCATAAGGTTGGAAGAGCAAGAGGAGATGGTAAAACTCCTGAGGGAGAAATCCGGCCTTGTGGTCGCCTTTGGTTCTTGTGCTCACCTAGGGGGGATACCCGGACTGGGGAATTTCTGGACAAGGGATACAATCTTTCGCCGAGCTTATAAAGAGACTCCGTCCACTGAGAATCCAGAGGGAACTCTTCCTCAAGAGAAGACGGATATCGGAATTGGTGAGCTTACCTTACCGGAATTCTATGATACGGTAAAGACATTGGACCAAACCATTCCTGTAGATTACTACCTCCCCGGATGTCCACCACCACCCAATTTAGTAATGGATGCTGTCAATGCCATTCTCACAGGGAATCTGCCGGAGAAAGGGGCGGTGCTTGCCCCTAATAAAGCTCTGTGCGATACATGCCCACGGAATGAGACAAAACCGGAGAAATTATCCATAGCAGCGGTAAAAAGGCCGTGGCAGATCAAAATCGACCCTGAGAAATGCTTCCTGGTGCAAGGACTGATTTGCCTTGGCCCCGCCACCCGTTCGGGATGTGGGGAAACATGCATCAGAGCCAATATGCCCTGCCGGGGCTGTTTTGGTCCCGTAGATGGGGTTGTAGACCAAGGGGCGAAAGCACTGTCAGCAATCGCCTCCATAGTGGGACTTGAAGGCGAAGAGAAGATGACAGAGGAAGAAGTCCAAAAACTAGTTGATCAAATTGTAGACCCGGCGGGTACGTTCTACAGATTCAGCTTGCCATCTTCGCTACTGAGAAGAAAGAGGATGAAATGAGTAGAATGAGAAAAATAACCATAGACCCGATAACCAGACTTGAGGGGCACGGCAAGATAGAAATATTTCTCAATGCCGCCGGAGATGTTGATAGGGCTTATCTTCAGATCCCTGAGCTTCGAGGATTTGAGAAGTTCTGTGAGGGAAGGCCGGCAGAGGAGATGCCGAGAATAACCACCATGATTTGTGGGGTGTGTCCTACTGCTCACCACATGGCCTCGACCAAGACCCTGGATGACCTTTGGAAAGTGGAGCCAACCTCGACAGCAAAGAAAATAAGGAGGCTGATGTACAATGCTTTTCAGGCGGAGGACCATTTATTGCACTTCTTCTACCTCGCTGGTCCCGACTTTTTTGTTGGCCCGACAGCGGCCACCGCAGAAAGAAATATCTTGGGAGTTATTGGCAAAGTTGGCCTGGAAGTCGGTGGGAAAGTAATAGAAGCTAGGAAAAGGCTGCGGAATGTTGTCAGAATAATCGGAGGGAAGCCGGTCATGCCTAGCTGCGGGCTGCCTGGAGGGGTGTCAAAAGCGATTACTGAGGAGGAGAGGAAGACCCTCATAGAGGCGGGGGAATATGCAGTGGATTTCTGCCAATTTGCCCTCAAGGCTTTTGATGATGTAGTGCTGAAGAATAAAGATTATGTTGACCTGATTACCGGGGATGTCTACAAGCATAGGACTTACTATATGGGGCTGGTGGATGAGAATAATAAGGTGAATTTCTATGATGGCATGATTAGAGTGGTTGACCCGGATGGCAAAGAATTTGCCAAATTCAGGCCCCAGGAATATCTAGACCACATCAGGGAGCACGTTGAGCCCTGGAGTTATATGAAGTTCTGCTATCTTAAAAACGTCGGCTGGAAGGGATTTACCGATGGAGAAGATAGTGGCATTTACAGAGTAGCTCCGCTGGCCAGGCTGAATGCATCCGACGGAATGGCCACGCCGCTGGCACAAGAAGCTTATGAAAAACTGTTTGAAACGCTGGGGGGAAAACCGGTCCATAATACCCTGGCTTTCCACTGGGCTCGGCTGGTCGAGGCATTGTATGCCTCAGAAAGGGTGTTGGAGCTTGCTCGTGATCCTGAACTTACCTCTTCTGATATTGTTAATCTGCCGACTGAGACTCCCAAAGAGGGCGTTGGGGTGGTAGAAGCCCCAAGGGGTACCCTTTTCCATCACTATCAAACCGATGAGACGGGGATTCTTACCGGAGTTAACTTGATTGTGGCCACGACAAACAACATGGCTCCCATTGTTATGTCAGTTGAGAAAGCCGCCAAGTCACTTATACACAAAGGCGAGGTCTCAGATGGTCTTCTTAATATGATTGAGATGGCGTTCAGAGCCTATGACCCTTGTATGGCCTGTGGTACGCATGCGCTGCCAGGACAGATGCCTTTGGAGATTGTCATTTGCGATTCAGAGAGCAATGAGATAAAAAGGCTGAGCCGATTCTGAACTGAAGTGAAGACGCTTATTCTGGGTATAGGAAACGCAATCTTGGGAGATGATGGCATAGGCGTCCACGTTGCTCAGGAGTTGGCCAAAAGGATTAACGACGAGAAGATTGATGTGATGGACGCCGACACAAGTGGCTTAGGTTTGTTGGAAAACATCGCTGGATACGACAAGGTAATCATAATTGATGCAATTGAGACTGGGAGTGGAGACATAGGTGGAATATATAAGCTGCGGCTCGAAGATTTGGTGAACACGGTGGATCAGACCAGTTGGCCGCATGGCATGAACTTCGCCACTGCAATTGAGTTTGGCCGGAGATTTGCAGCAAATCAAATGCCAAAAGAAATGGTGATATTTGCTATAGGGGTTGGACAGGTGACTGAGTTTACCGAAGAAATGACAGCAAAGGCAACAGAGACTGTCCCAGAAGTTATAAATCTTGTCCTGGAGGAGATCGGCTGGGCGCACCGTGCCCTGTTGCGTTGAGAATACAAGGAAGGGGGTAGTTTTCAGCCAAGTGGGGAGATGAAAATGGTGGCCGTTGTTCTCAGGTTAGGAGTAGCCGAGAGCAGTGGCGGTTGTGGAAAGAATTCAAGTGAAGATAGGCGTCTTCTTTTGTCAAGGATAGTACAATAACCAGACTACCAGAATCGACAGGAACGTTATGACGGCGGTGAAGGAATACCCGGCAATATGGCTTCAATGTGCTGCCTGCACTGGGTGCTCGGTCTCACTTCTCAATACTACAAATCCCTCTATCAAAAACCTCCTAGTTGATGAGATTCTTCCAGGCAAACATATAAATCTGCGGGTCCATTCCACTGTAATGGCAGGGGCAGGAGAGCCCGTGATTGAAGTTATGGAGGGTACAGCAAAGGAGAAAAGGGGTGGTTATATCTTGATTGTAGAGGGGGCTATTCCCACAGCTAAAGGCGGCATCCACGGAGTAGTGAGCGAGAGAGATGGAAAGCCTGTCACCATGCTGTCACGAGTAGAGGAGTTAGCTAAGGATGCCCTCGCAGTCATTGCCCTGGGATCATGTGCTGCCTTTGGGGGAATCCCTGCCGCTTATCCTAACCCTACCCAGTGCCTCAGTGTTGGTGACGTTCTCCGAGCCCGGGGCATCGGCACTCCATTGGTAAATATTCCAGGCTGCCCACCGCATCCTGCTTGGTTTGTGGGCACGGTGGCAAGCATCTTGCTTTCAGGCTTACCCAAGCCGGAGGACTTGGACGAATATAGGCGCCCTAAAGCTTTTTATGGTCAAACAATCCATGAAAACTGCCCGCGGCGAGCCTACTACGATGAGAATAAGTTTGCTAAGAAGTTTGGCGAACCAGGATGTAACTATGAATTAGGATGCAGGGGGCCAGTGACCCATGCTGATTGTCCCTTAAGGTTGTGGAACAACGGAGTGAATTGGTGTGTGGGTTGTGGTGCTACATGTATTGGCTGCACAGAGCCTGAATTCTTTGACATATCCCCGATTTATGAAAAGCTAAGCACAGCCTCTTTGCCAGAGGAGGTTTGAACCAATGGGCAAGATCGTAATTGATCCGGTAACTCGCATTGAGGGACATCTCAAGGTAGAGGCAGTGATTGACGACGGCGAGGTAAAAGAGGCTAAGAGCTCGGGGATGCTATTCCGAGGCTTAGAGTTAATCATGAAGGGCAGGGATCCTCGTGACGCCCAGCGGATAACTCAGCGTATCTGTGGAGTTTGTCCCACTAGCCATTCTGTTGCAGCTGCCCTGAGTTTGGATAGTGCCTTTGGCATCGCCGACCGAATACCTGATAATGGAAGGATAATCCGCAATCTAATCCTTGGAGCAGCTCATATCGCAGACCATATCCTTCACTTCTATCACCTTGCCGCCCTCGATTATGTGGATGTGGCCAAGATAGCAGAATATGAAGGCAATGACCCCGCCCTGGACTCGCTGAAAAGCTTCATCAAGAGAGGTGAGCTGGGACCGTTTGTTCCTCGTTATGAAGGTGATTATCGCCTGGCCGATAAGGTTAACCAACAAGCAGTAGCTCACTATGTTCAGGCATTCGATATGCGCCGTAAAGGGCAGGAACTTGTCTCTCTTTTCGGTGGTAAGATGCCTCATAATATGGGGATTCTCCCTGGCGGAGTTGCTTCCGTTCCCACTGTAGACAACATAACGTCCTTTCTGTGGAGGTTGAAGGAACTTCAGCAGTTCATTGACAATGTTTACCTTCCTGACATACTAGCGATAGCCCGGGCTTATCCAGATTACCTTGAGATTGGAGGTGGCTGTGGCAGGTTGCTTGCCTATGGGTCCTATGAGCTAGATGGAAAGGAAGCAGACCTCACCAAGCGGAATAGATTCTTTAAGCCAGGGATAACTTCTACTGACCTTAGTTTTGGTGAATTCAAGCCGGGCAAAATTGCCGAAGAGGTGAGGCATTCTTGGTACGCTGACTCCATCAGTGGCAAGCATCCCTCGCAGGGAGACACTATTCTTGACGAGGAAAAGGAAGGAGCCTACTCTTGGATAAAATCACCCCGCTATGATGGAATGGCTTTTGAGGTTGGGCCATTGGCTCGAATCATGGTCAACTATGCGGGTGGCCACCCGGAAGTCACGAAATTGTTTGACTCTGCTTTGTCGCAGCTAGGTGTAAAACCCGCCGCGATGTTTTCTGTCACCGGGCGTAACCTTGCTCGGGCCCTGGAAACAAAGCTAATAGCTGATTCGATGATTGATTGGGTTTTGGAGCTGAAGCCCGGCGACCCAGCTTACATAAGCTATAGACTCCCTGAGGAAGCAGTGGGAATGGGTCTGGTTGGGGCAGCAAGGGGCGCCTTGGGGCACTGGATAGAAATAAGGGAGAATAGGATCGCTAACTACCAAGTTGTTACCCCATCTAGTTGGAATATTTCTCCCGAAGATGATAAAGGCCAACCTGGACCCCTAGAACAGGCTATCACTGGAACTAAGATAAAAGATGAAGCTAACCCTTTTGAGATTGTCCGTATTGTACGTTCGTTCGACCCTTGCCTAGCCTGCGCTGTACACCTGGTTAGCCCTAAGGGGAATAGCATTGGCAAATACAGCATCTGTTAGCAGCATGGGGACCACAATTCTCGGAGTAGGAAATATATTGTTGAAGGACGAAGGAATAGGCTGTCATGTTGCCCAGGCTCTGAAGCAAATTCCTCTTCCCGATACAGAGGTCATAGATGGCGGGACATCGCCTGAAGTGTTGTTCCCTGAGAACACTGACAGGTTGATTGTGGTGGACGCTGCCAAAGCAGGAGGAACGCCTGGCGAGGTCTATCGTTTTGAGCTTGGCGATATCGCTTTGGGCCAGCAGCCGATTCTATCCCTTCACCAGATGACTCTAGTAGCTAATCTGCTGCTAACCAAGGCTTGGCGTAATGTACCGGAGACTGTCATAATTGCGGTTGAGCCTAAGGAGATAGGATGGGGCCTGGAGTTATCACCCGAGCTTCGGGAGAAGACGCCGCATATTGTGAAGATGATATTGGCGGAGTTGGGTAATGTAGGTCGTGAAGGAGAGGCAAGATGTTGATTTCGGAGCAGAAACCACTTGAAGAAATCCTTAGTTATCTTGACGGTGAGACAAATGTCTTTCTGATTGGCTGTAAAGGGTGTGCTGAAGGCTGGCAAAGTGGTGGTGAAAAGCAGGTAGCGGAAATGGGGAAAACTCTGCGAGAGCAGGGCAAAACCATCACTGGGTCTGCGGTCGTCGATATGCTGTGTGATAGCACATTGACCAGGTTGGCGCTACGGGCTCACAGAAGTGAAATCAATGCTGCTGATTCCATGCTAGTGCTGACTGATGGCGCTGGGGTGCAAACTGTAGCGGAGGTGGTAAACAAGGTGGTACATCCTGGCTGTAATACCTTGTCCTCAGGCGGGAGTCATGCTGAGTGGAAGGAAGCAGAGCGTTGTCTTGAATGTGGTGAGTGCGTGTTAGAGTTCACCGGTGGCATCTGTCCCATTGCCAGATGTTCTAAGCATTTGCTTAACGGTCCCTGTGGTGGCTCGCATGACGGCCAATGCGAAGTTGATCCCAGTATTCCATGCGTCTGGCAATTGATTATTGAGAGACTGACTGAATTAGGGCAACTCGACAAGTTGGAGAGGATTGTGTCTCCAAAGAATTGGAGCGTGAGTCTCATTGCAGGCCCGCCAGTGAGGAGGCTCCGCTAATCTCATCACAGGTCAAGAAGCGCTCTCAAAGCGGCTGGTCAGCCCGGGATGCCTATTCTTGGCACGGAACAAATAAGTTAAGGAGAAAGGAATGAATGCACAAACGCCAAAACCCTTTGAAGAGGTTCTAGAGTATCTCCGGGGTAAGAAAAAAATAGTCCTAATGGGCTGTGGAGGATGCGCTACAATTTTTCATACTGGCGGTCCAAAAGAGATAGATGAAATGGCGGAGAGACTGGCAAAAGAGGGAAAGGAGGTCATAGGCAGGATTAAATTGCCCTTCGCGGTATTTGCCTGCTACCTTCCTATGTCATCCATGTTCTTGAAAGAACACAGGGGAGAGATAGAAGAGTGCGACGCCATGTTAATGCAGAGTTGTGGCGATGGGGCACAGGTGGTGAGAGGATATCTGGAGGAGGAAATGGGCATTGTAAAGCCTATGTACCCGGCAAACGATGCTCTGGGGTTTTCTGGTGGGGGTCCGGCTAGCTTTAAGGAGGAATGCCAGGCGTGTGGGGCATGCGAACTGGGGCGAACCGCTGGTATTTGCCCGTTGGTGCAGTGTCCCAAGGGGTTGCTGAATGGCCCCTGTGGTGGAACGACTATAGATGGCAAGTGTGAAGTAGACCCTACGCGTGACTGTGCTTGGGTAATGATTTACCGCAGATTAGAGAAACTTGGAGCATTGGACGAATTGGTGGAAATAAAGGCGCCACATGATTGGAGCAAGGCAGTAAGGCCACGCACACTAGAAGTTGAACCTATTGACCTTATGGAGAAACTGAAGGAGACGAAGAAGGTAATAGAGGCACTGGGGCTCTGATTCAGAGAAGCAACATTAGGAGGGATTTATGAAGACAAGAAGTAACTTGGAAAGGGTGCTGGAGGCTGGACAATTTGCTGTGACTGGCGAGTTGGGACCGCCGCAAAGTGCTGATCCCGAGGTGGTTCGCAGAAAGGCAAAAATACTGAAAGAGTATGTTGACGCCGTTAATGTTACTGACGGCCAAACCGCTATGGTGCGCATGCCAAGCTGGGCAGCTTGTCTCATAGGCAAGGAGGAAGGCTTAGACCCCATTGTTCAGATGACCTGTCGAGACCGGAACCGCATTGCCCTTCAAATGGACATATTGGGCATAGCCGCACTGGGCATGAATAATGTCCTATGCCTGACTGGCGATCATCAAAAATTCGGCAATCATCCTGAGGCTAAGGGTGTCTTTGACTTCGATTCTATCCAGTTTGTCCAGGTGGTAAAAGATATGAGGGACGAAAAGAAGTTCCAGTGCGGCGAGGAGATGACAGTTGAGCCGCGCCTTTTCATAGGAGCGGCTGCTAATCCCTTTGCCGACCCATTTGAATTTAGAGTAGTTCGTCTCGGCAAGAAGGTAGCTGCTGGAGCAGATTTCATCCAGACCCAAATTGTCTACAATGTGGATAGGTTCGCTGAGTGGATGAGGCGTCTGCGTGATAAGGGACTGCATGAGAAGATAAGAATCCTTGCCGGAGTTGCTCCGATAAAGTCGGTAGGTGCAGCCAGATATATGAAGACAAGAGTCCCGGGGATGGATGTCCCTGATGAGATAATTGAGCGCCTCCGCGGTGTACCCAAAGAGCAGGTCTCGAAAGAGGGGATTAAGCTGTGTGTGGACATCATTAATGAGCTGCGCCAGATTGAAGGCGTCGCTGGTATTCATCTTATGGCTATTGAATGGGAGGAGGCGGTGCCTGAAATAGTTGAGGCAGCAGGTCTTTTGCCTCGGCCCAGACCGACAGGGTGAAATGGCAGGGCAGCATTTATCATCGCCCAGCGTGCGGGGCCAGGGTCATGAGCTCGCTTATAGGCTTGCCTACGAACAGTTGCTGCATATGGACGTAGCAGAAGTATGTCGCAAAGCTGGTGCCCAATACGTCATTGGCAGGAGCAAGGTGAAGGAGCGGCCTGTTACCAGAATACTGGTTCAGTATATGAGCCAGCCGTGTGTGGTCACCATTCCTGACGGCGAAATTTGTTTACAGGACAGTGGCGAGGGGCTGTCACTGAGGGACAAGATTCTGATACTTCACTATCTGACGGTGGCGAAGGGCACCCCTGCCACCAACAGAATGATCACCTTTGGGCAACTGCCGGGATGCGCTAGCTACTTCACCGTGTTTCAGCAACTGGCTGTGGTGCCTCTTTTGAACCGATTCGGCGACGAGCCTGAGCTACTGCCGGAAGCAGCGGCGAAGCTGGGTGGCCAAAAGGCAGATTATGGAGACGTATCTGTGGTTATCAACGCTTTCAGCCGTGTGCCAGTGACCATAGCCCTGTGGCGAGGCGATGACGAGTTTTCCCCCAGAGGTAGCATGATGCTTGATAGCGGCATCAGCGACTACCTTCCCGCTGAGGACATAAGGGAAGTCTGCGGAATCATCGCTAGAAAGCTGGTCAAAAGCGTACTCCCTTCTTAGACCAGCTCTCATCTATGCTAGCTGCCGCAGTGTGAAAGAGAAGGCTAGCTTATCTCTTATCTAGCTCAACCCTCAAACTGTCGCCAGGCTGCACCACCCCTCCCTGGACTACTCGAGCAAATACTCCCTCCAGAGGCAGGAGATAAAATCCCGGGCGGTGAAATGCCTTTCCGATTTGACTGACCTCAAGGATGGCTTCTTGCCCTATGTATATTCGTGTGCCAAGATGTAAAGACATCAGGTCTATACCTTCAGTGAGCAAGTTCTCGGCGGAATCCCCCGGTTTTATCTTTATATCCTGAGAGCGCATTCTGTCAGGATTAATGCTCTCCAGGGCTGATAGCATCTTATTGACTGTCTCTATTGCCAGTAGACTCACCTGGCGGGCGCTGCCAGCGTGTATGTCGCCAACGAGACCGTAGTCTTCTTTTAGAAGACCTTGGCTAACAGGCTTCTTGGGTCCTTTCCTCCGGCTCAAACAAACGGCGACTATCTGGCCACATTCCGTACCTCCTCTATGCTCAGTGGCAATATAAGTTCCGCTTTTGCCACCGCTCTTTTTTACCAACTGGATTCCATCAATAACCATATCTCTATCCACCCCCTTGCACATGTCATAAATGGTTAGAGCGGCCACCGTCGCCGCCGCCAGCGCCTCCATCTCAAATCCTGTCTTCCCAACTCCCTTAGCGCTGGTGGTGATGTCAATAAAGTCAGCATTCTCGGGGAGGTAGAACTCAACTGTAACGTTGGTGAGCAGCAGTGGGTGACATAACGGTATAAGGCGAGGAGTCTCTTTGGCTGCCATAATCCCGGCCGTTTGTGCCACAGCTAGCACGTCTCCCTTCGCCATTTCACCTCGGCGGATAAGCTCTAACGTGGCGGGCTTCATTTTCACCTTTGCTTTGGCCACTGCCTGGCGTTCCGTTTCCGCCTTCCCAGTGACGTCTATCATGCGTACTCGCTCTACTGGCTCTGGCATTTTCAACCTCCAATTCGGGACATACTCCGTTTCATCCGCACAATGCCTTCTGCTAGACGATGCTGTTTCGGTTTGGAAATAATCGCTTCGACAATCAGGCGCTCAATTTCCTGCATTGAGGCGTTGCTACGTAACGGACCCTTCAGGTCAATCCCGTCCTCTGATAAGAGACATGGACACAACTGTCCATATGAAGTGAGTCGCAATCGGTTACACTGGGAACAAAAAGGCTCGCTAATGGGGCAAATGAACCCCACAGTGCCTTTAGCCCCTGGCAAGCGGTAGTATCTGGCCGGACCGTTGCCAGTCAGTCCACATGGCTCAAGTGCACCAAGCGACCCGATACGCTGCCGGATTTCGCTGCACGGCACAACTCCTATTATATCAGCGAAGGGCATGAGCTCAATGAATCGGACATGCCATCCTTCCTTATAGGTCATACTGGCAAAATCCAGCAACTCATCATCATTTACCCCTTGCATGACAACCATATTTATCTTGACTGGTTCAAAGCCAGCGTCTCTGGCTGCTTCAATACCATCAAGGGTGTTTTCCAACTCCCCAACGCGCGTGATTCTCCGAAACTTATCAACATTAAGCGTGTCCAAGCTAACATTGATTCGCCTTAAGCCTGCCTCCTTGAGTCCCAAGGCATGTTTCCTGAGAAGTGTCCCGTTTGTGGTCAAAGATACCTCGTCAATTCCCTTTATCTGAGAGAGCATACCGACAAGTTTGGGCAATTCGGCTCTGACTAAAGGCTCGCCGCCGGTGAGTCGTACTCTGTTGATGCCCAGTCCTGCTGCTACCCGAGTCACAGTTGAGATTTCCTCGTAAGAGAGTAGTTCACTATGTGGTATCGAAGGAACACCTTCAGGTGGCATGCAATAGATACAGCGTAAATTACAGCGGTCGGTAACTGAAATCCTGAGGTAATTTATACTGCGTCCAAAGGAATCAACAAGCTCACTCATTATTCATGCCCTTAACCATAGTCACAAGTCTTACCCCTTCCACCTGGCTGAAGATTGCGCCTTCGCTGATGGAGCGAATCGTCTTCTCGGGTTCAACTACCTTTACCCCAGCGAGGACATCCACGCCGTAATCGAACAGAACAGGTGATAGAGGAGTGGTGGGCCCCAGCATGACGA
>CAZJGF010000001.1:0-59758 GCA_964545665.1 uncultured Dehalococcoidales bacterium | reverse complement strand
CTATCGGTAATGAATTCCCTAACATTGGCGCCAATTAATTCCTTTCGGGAATATCCTGTGAGTTTTCCACATGCCTTGTTTGCTGCCACGATATCACCACTCATATCGTGAACCAAAATAGCGTCAGTGACGTTCTCAAACAGGTATTTGTAGCCTTGCTGAGGCAGTTTAAATCTTGTTCTCATTGCTCACCTTCTATCAGGGGTCCCGTCTGATCCGGACCCTTGAGGTACGTCATCAAGGCTAATATAGCCCTGCCTCAACCCTTGGAGTATAGCTTCAGTGCGGCAACTAACTCCCAGCTTGTTAAAGATATTGCTCAAGTGGGCTTTCACCGTGCGCACGCTGAGGAAAAGCTCATTGGCGATATCTTTGTTACTCATTCCCTTGGCTGCCAACTTCAAAGTCTCAATTTCCCTTTGGCTAAGTAGCCCCTTGGCTTCAAATCCCCCACTTTCCCTTGCTAGACCGCTTGCGCGCTCCAAGAGTCTACGGATTACTACTGGGTCAAGCACAGATTCACCGAAATGTACCGCCCGTATAGCTCCTATAATCTCACAACCGCGTGCGTTTTTCAGTAAGTAGCCGCATGCTCCAGCTTCCAAAAGTCCAAGGATGTAGCGGTTATCGTCATAGGCAGTCAGTATCAATACGGCACTATTGGGACTGGCTTCTTTGATCAATTTGCTAGCCACAACTCCACTAACTTTAGGCATAACGATATCCATTAATACTACGTCTGGCTTCAGCCGAGTCCCCAATTCAACGGCTTCTTCACCATCACCGGCCTCACCAACTACCTCCATGTCTTTCTCCTGCTCTATTAGGTTGCGCATGCCCTCCCTCAGCACCGCATGGTCATCAGCAAGCAGAATCCTGATCTTCCTCATAGGCATTCCTCTCTCCTATGTTAACAACTACCAACTAATTTTAAGCTAGCTGAAGCAAAACCTCAAGGACACCTTACCATAGGCCTCAAGATATGGGACTTTAGGGCAGGCCGGAATGTACCTTGACCACAGCAAAATAGGCCTTGAGGCCGATGTAATGTGCTCTGGCAAATATTAATCTAAAACTAGAGCAACAGAGGAAGGAGGCATCACAATGGGACAAGGGATAGTAGAAGAGAGGAAGATTCCCGGTCCGACGGAAAGACTGAGGGGAAGAGAAGCAATCCTAGAGGTCTTAGCCAGGGCTGCTGATGACAGTGGATTCTTAGCTCAGCTGGCGGATAACCCCGGTGAGGCACTCAGAGGGTATTACGCCCTAGCTCCAGATGAGCTGGCGGCGTTGGTCAGCGGCGACATAAAGAACATAGAGAGATGGGTTGGCAAGCTAGATAAACAGCTAGCTACCTGGTTGTGGTGCCGGCTGTCTCAAGAGAAATGGTAGCCGAGAGAACTTAAGAAAAATAGAAAGGAGGTGATAAAAGATGATGTCCAAGATTGTGCGTACCATGTCCAGCTTTCTGATTCTGCCCATCCTTATCTTCGGTCTATATATCATCATGCACGGGCACTTGACTCCCGGAGGTGGATTTCAGGGGGGTGCTGTAATTGCCTCAGGTGTAGCCTTGCTCATTGTCGCCTTTGGCTCCCATTCCATTCGTAGAAGTCTGGATGGAGCCCATTTCCTTGTTTTGATGAGCGTTGGATTGCTGATATTCATCAGCTTAGCATTTGCAGGCATGTTCCACTCGAGTTTCTTCCATAATTTCCTTGTTGGTTCCTCCGTTTTCGGTGAGACTCTTTCCCCTAGCCTTAACCCTGGGGAAATATCCAGCGGAGGGATGATCCCCTTTATGGACATAGGCGTAGGCTTAGCTGTCGCTGGTGGGTTGTCTACTGCCCTTCTGGTCATGGCAAGGAGAGCCTCAGAATGACTACAGCCTTAGAGGATATCGCTCCTTAACTGCGGAAGAGAGTTGCTTTTGGCCAGTGGTGACATCAGCAAAATAGAGGCTTGGGTAGGCAACTTAGATGAACAGCTACCTGCCCGGTTGTGGTGTACGCTGAGCCACGAAAACTGGTAAGACAGGAAAACATTCTGAATTACAAAGGGGGTGAGACCACGAATAACTCAATGTTGGTAATCGGGGGGGGTATAGCTGGGATTCAAGCTTCTCTCGATCTGGCTAATATGGGGTTTAAGGTGTATTTGGTGGAAAAGACGCCCAGCATCGGAGGGAGGATGGCACAGCTAGATAAGACCTTTCCTACTAACGATTGTGCTATGTGTATTTTAGCCCCCAAGATGATCGAAGCAAGCCAGCATCCAAATATAGAACTTTTGACCTATTCCCAAGTCGAAGAAGTCTCAGGAGAGGTTGGAAGTTTCCAGGCTAAGGTGAAGAGGAGAGCACCTTATGTTGATTGGGATAAATGCACTGGCTGTGGTCTTTGCGCGGAGGGATGCCCGGTTATCATGCCGAGCGAATTTGACCAGGGGCTTGGCGAGAGAAAAGCCATCTTCATTCCCTTCCCTCAAGCCGTCCCTAAGAAGTATGCCGTCGCTAAGATAGAGGAGAGGCCATGTAAAGCAGCTTGCAAGGATGCCTGCCCTGCTCATACCAATGTGCTCGGGTATGTTAAGCTCATAGCCGAAGGGAAGTTCCAGGAAGCTTACAAGCTCATAAGAGATACAAATCCTCTCCCTGCTGTCTGCGGCCGAGTTTGCTACGCTCCCTGCGAGGAAGCCTGCAATCGTGGTCAAATTGATGAGCCTATAGCCATCCGCGACTTAAAGAGGTTCGCTGCAGATCAAGTGGATATTGACAAGCTTGAAGTTCCAGCTATTACAAAAAGGGACAAGAAGGTAGCAATCGTAGGCTCAGGGCCTGCAGGTCTTGCTGCTGCTAATGACCTTGCCCTTAAGGGGTACCAGGTGACTGTTTTCGAGGCTCTCCCTGAGCCTGGGGGAATGCTCCACTATGGCATTCCTGAATATCGCCTTCCTAAGGAGATTGTGCGCAAGGAGATAGGTTACATCCAAAAGCTTGGCGTGGAAATAAGGACAGGGGTAGAAGTTGGCAAGGATATTGCCCTTGAAGAAATAAACAAAGGTTATGATGCCCTTTTCCTCGCTACCGGAGCTCCCAGCGGAACGCGACTCAGAGTGGAGGGGGAAAACCTTTCCGGGGTGTTCGAGGGAATAGGATTTCTTCGTGCTGTAAACCTTAGGGAGAAGGTGAAGGTAGGTAAAAAAGTAGCAGTAATTGGTGGGGGGAACACAGCTATTGACTGCGCTCGACTGGCAAAGCGCCTTGGTGCCGAAGAGGTGAACATTGTGTACCGCCGTTCCCGCGCCGAAATGCCAGCCTCGGCGGAAGAGGTAAAGGCAGCCGAGGAGGAGGGGATAGAGATTGATTTCCTGACTACCCCAACCCGCTTTTGCCGGGACGATGGGAGAATCGCCAGGGTGGAGTGTATGAGAATGGAACTCGGGGAGTTGGATGCGAGCGGGCGTCCCCGACCTATTCCTATCGAAGGCTCTGAGTTTTCTGCTCCAGTGGACACAGTAATCACTGCCCTTGGTCAAAATCCGAAAACAGAGTTTGCCGCGAAGCTTGGCGTATCACTCTCCAACAGAGGCACAATAGAAATTGATCCTAATACCGGGGCAACTAACATCGAGGGAGTATTTGCCGGCGGGGATGTAGTTACAGGTCCTGCTTTCGTTATCGATGCCATAGCAGCAGGTAACAGGGCAGCTCGCTCCATAGACCTGTATTTGCAAGGTAAACCCATTGAGTCTGAGGAGGAAAGGAAGCCGGAGAAGCTTTCCGAGGAGGAGGTAGCGGACAGGCAAAAACGCTTTCCGTTCAAAAAGCGAGTCGAGATGGAAAAGGAGCCTGTGGAGGAGAGGATGAGAGGCTTTGGTGAGGTGACTTTGGGCTACACTCCAGAAGAAGCTGTGGAGGAGGCTTCTCGCTGCCTTGCTGGGCAGATAGAAGGGTGCATCGAATGTCACGAATGTGAGAAACGGTGTGAGGCAAATGCGATTGATTATCACATGCAGGATGAGCATATTCGCCTCGATGTAGGAGCAATAATCCTCGCCACAGGACTCAATTTTCATGATATCTCAAGCATTGAAGAATATGGCTATGGAAAGATAAAGAACGTTATTACAGCAATGGAATGCGAGAGGCTAACTGCAGCGTCAGGACCTACTATGGGAGAACTTAGGCGCCCTTCAGATGGGAAAATCCCTCACAATATAGCCTTCATCCAATGCGTTGGCTCCCGCGATCTTAGGAACAAAGCATATTGTTCCAGCGTCTGCTGCATGCATGCCACCAAGGAAGCCATGATGGCATATGAACATGAGCCAGGAACGAAGTCCACAATTCTCTATATGGACATGAGGGCTGTGGGTAAGAGGTTTCAGGAATATATCGCTAGGGCTAAGAAGGAGTACAACGCAACATATATCAGGGGACGTCCCGGCAGGATCGAAGTCAACCCCAAGAACGATAACCCTGTTATTTCGTACGAGGACACCACCACCGGGGAAATAAAGAGCCTTGAGGCAGAACTGGTGGTTCTTGCCCAAGCGATGATTCCTCAAATTAGCGAGGAACTGGCAGAAATCTTAGGCATAGAGTTAGATGAAAATGGCTTCGTGAAGATTCCAAATAAATTGCTGCAACCGCTAGATACCACAAAGCGCGGCATCTTTGCTTGCGGCTATGTTCACAGCCCGCGGGATATCCCAGATTCTGTAACTCAGGCCTCAGGAGCAGCGGGTAGAGCGGCTGAGGTTATGGCTGAGGCAGATGACGCGGTCGAGATGAGAGAGATCACATTAGCGTCTTGATCTGCTACTCTGGCAAGAGTATTAGAGCAGGTGACAATACAGAATACCACTTTGTCCAATTTTGCACCAGTCTAGAAACCAGAGTCTCCATCTCTAAGCTGTCAGCCGTCAGCCAGTTGTCGTATGGGATGCTTCAACCTAGCCTTTGCAACTCCTTTCTGTCTGGGCCAACTATGACGATTTTTAGGGGCACCTGTCCTAGAAGCGTATGAGTTGCGCATGCAAGGCAAGGATCGTAAGCCCTAAAAGCCATTTCTACCATATTTAGTAAGCCTTCTTCTACTTTCCAATTCTTTATTAAGCTCTGCGCCGCTCTCTTAATTGACATACACATCGGGCCGTTATTCTGAGCTGTGGCGACTATTAGGTTAACTTTCTTGGTTATTCCTTTTTCATCTGCCCAGTAGTGATGGAAGAGTGTAACACGAGGAGCTTCTACGCAACCTAGCCCCTCGCCAGGCTCTCCTAAGTCGCCTCTTATATCTTGAGAACTTGTCTCCGGGTCTTGAATGAGCTCCAAGCATCTCTCAGCAGCATATAGATTCTCTATGAGGCGGGCCCAGTGGAACGCAAGGGTGCTATGGACTGGCTTTTTACCGAAGAAGTCATACATTCTCGTGTATGCTTCTTGTGCTCTAGGAGTAGCCATGCCACTGGCAACATTCAGCCTTGCCAGTGAATTCAGTCTATAAATGCCACTCTCCTTCCCATCTACGAGCCCTTTCCATCCAACCCCTTTTAGATAAGGAAACTTTAGGTACGACCAAGGCTCCACTGCTTCGCTTATATAGTCCAAGTAGTCCTTGGCATCAAATCTAGCATATTCCTTTCCATCCGGATCCACCACCTTTATTTTTCCTTCATAGAAATTTACTTTCTCATTTTCATCTACCATGCCCATGTAATACGTCTCATGGTAATAAGTATCACCTGTGATCAAATCCACATATTCTTTGTTCTTCAACACAAGGTCATCAAATATCTCAAGGCTTTTCTTGCCAAAATCAACTAGCTTCTTGGCCTCACCCTCTATCTCATCCCTCTCCTCATTCGAGAGAGCCTTTGACATACCCCCGGGCAGGCCACATACTGGATGTGTTGCCTTTCCTCCCACTATCTCCTGTATTCTCTGTGCATATCCCCTAGCATGTATCACCGCCAGCCCCAATTCCGTGCCTGCTTTTTCTACTACTCCGATTATGTTTCTCTTCGCTGCTTCAGCTCTTGGGCCTACAATAAAGTCCGGGGCTCCTAAGGCACAGAAGTGAAGCTGGGTGGACACTCATCACATACAGTCTTGTCGAAAGCGACAACTGTTCCCTTTGGAGGCAGCTCCCCGGTTTCTGCGTACTTGGCGATTATTCCCACAGCGTCGTTTATACCGTCTACAACCGGGGGCCAACCAAGCACGTAATAATCAACATCCACTGTTTGATCCAGTGTCTTCACCGTGTCGTACAACTCAGGAAGTGTCAAAATCTCTCCCGCCACTTCACATTCTGTCTTGGGCACAATAGAATCTGGGTTCACTGTGGAAGGTGTCTCTTGGTATGCCACATCAAATATTTGCTCTTTATTTGCTACATTCCCAAGCCCCGGTATCCCGCGAAGCAGGCGCAACTTCCAAATGCTACCATCACCTTTGGTTTTTCCCTTAGCATCTTGGCTATTTCCTCATGCTCCGGACTTCTTACCGCGCCGTTACACAAACACAGATCTATGCTTTTTGGCTCCATCTTCTCTACGTCTCTGTACTTGAAGTCCATCGCCACAGGCCAAAGGACAATATCGGCAATGTCCACCACATCGAGGATTTTCTCTCCAATGTCCAAAGTTGCCACATCACAGCCTCCACAGGTGGCTGCCCAATAAAAGGCTAGTTCTATTTTCCATCTTCTTGCCATCTGCTCAGCTCCTTTTCAGTGAATTTGGTCCTAACTCCTTTATTTTGTTGGTGAAGTCTCTCACCACCTCAGCAAATTTCATTCCCTCAGATGCTGAGATCCACTCCAATCTCAGTCTTTCTGGTTCCATTCCAAACTGCTCCAAAAGCCTTTTTGTGAATTCCGCCCTTCTTCTCGTTTTATAGTTGCCGGATATATAATGGCAATCCCCTGGATGGCAGCCAGCGATGAGCACACCATCGAATCCAACCGCTAATGCCTTCAGAACAAAAGCAGGGCTTACCCGGCCGGAGCACATCACCCTTATTATCCTTATATTGGGGGGATATTGGAACCGCGAGACACCAGCAAGGTCAGCACCAGCATACGAACACCAGTTACAACAGAAACCTAGTATTTTCGGCTCAAATTCATTCTTGGCCATTCTAAACCTCCAAAATAGCATCCAGCATGGCTGAAATCTGCTCCGAGGTAAAACTCCTTTGTTGGGCAGCTCCTGAAGGGCAAGCGGCACAGCAAGTGCCACAACCCTTACACAAAGCTTCGTTAACTTTGGCTACATTCTTATCCCTATCAATAGTGATAGCCCCATAAGGGCAGAGAGCCTCACAAATGCCACAACCTGAGCAAATATTTTCGTTTACGGAGGCAACAATGCCCTCAGCCGTAACGGTATCCTTGGCTAATATAGTGGTTGCTCGAGAGGCGGCTGCTTTAGCCTGAGCGATGCTTTCCTCTATCGACTTAGGGGCATGGGCAAGCCCGCAGACAAAGATCCCATCGGTGGCGAAATCCACCGGACGAAGCTTTACATGTGCCTCTAGGAAGAAGCCATCCTCGTTTAAAGGCACCTTGTAGAGCATTGCAAGCTCTCTTGCTTCCTCCGGGGGAACCATGGGCACAGATAGGGCAAGAATATCAGCATCAATAGCTACTTTCTCCCCCAGCACCGGATCCTTGCTCTCAACCCTTATCAAAAGCTGGCCACTCTTTCTCTCTTGACTCACCCGAGGCTTATCTTCTGGCTCATAGCGGAGGAAGACAACCCCTTGTTGTCTTGCCTCCCGGTAATGTTCCTCATAGAATCCATACGTCCTCATATCCCGATAGAGGATGTAAATGTTCATTTCAGGCCTTATTTCCTTAAGCTTTAGAGCATTCTTAATTGCTTGATTGCAGCACACCCGGCTGCAATAAGGTCGTTGACCATTGCGAGAGCCCACACACTGAATCATCACTACGTTATCGCAGTTGATAATGTCCGGACTCTCTCTGGCTATCTCATCTTCAAGTTCAAGTTGGGTAAGCACCCTTGGGTCTCTTCCATAGAGGTACTCACCGTTCGGCTTATACTCCTGGGCCCCGGTGGCAATGATAGTCGCGCCATGCTCTATCTTCTCTACTACCCTGCCTCGATATCTCATTATCTCGGTGGTGAAGTGACCCACATATCCATAGGCATCTACAATCCAAGTATTGTAATAGACCCTAACCTTAGTATGTTCCTTAACCTTCTTAATTAAATCGCCGAGAAAAGTCTGAACATCTCCATTATCAATAGTATGATGTATTTTCCTTGCCATACCACCGAGCTCGCTGCTCCTCTCAATAAGATGGACTTCGAAACCTTGCTCTGCCAAGTTTAAGGCACTTACCATCCCTGCTATTCCTCCCCCAATAACCAAAGCAGAGTGATTAACTGGGAGAGACAGAGGCTTAAGTGGTTTTTTCAGCCTTACCTTTGCCACTGCCATTCCTAGCAAATCCTTCGCCTTCTCAGTAGCCTTCTCTGGCTCATGCATGTGAACCCAGGAGCATTGGTCACGGATATTGGCAAACTCAAAAAGGTATTTATTCAAGCCGGCTTCTCTGATAGTCTCCTGGAACAAAGGCTCATGTGTCCGAGGGGTGCACGATGCTACCACCACCCGATTTAGACCATGTTCCTTTGCCATTGCTTTTATTCTTTCCTGAGTGTCCTGAGAGCAAGTGTAGAGGTTGTCTTCAGCATAAACTACGCCAGGAAGTGTCTTAGCGTAGTCAGTGACGTCAGGCACATTGACCACTCCCCCAATATTGATGCCACAGTGGCATATGAAAACACCAATCCTGGGTTCTTCCCCAGAGACGTCTCTTTCCGGCGGATATTGCTTCTTCTTGATCAGGGTATTCCGTGCCGGAGCAAGCAAAGCGGAAACGCTTCCCGCTGCTCCGCTTGCCTGCATCACAGTCTCAGGAATATCCTTCGGGCCTTGAAAGGCGCCAGCGGCAAAGATTCCCGGCCTCGAAGTCTCCACTGGAGAAAATGTATTCGTGTGACAAAATCCATATTTATTGAGCTGGATGCCAAGCTTCTTGGCTAGTTCTATCGCTGTCGAGGAAGGCTGAAGGCCTACAGATAGGACAACCAGGTCAAACTCACGAGTGCTTGGCTTATCATCCTCGCCTACATACTTGAGAAGTAAACTACCGGTGCCATCTGATTCCTCAATCCTATAGACCCTAGCCCTCATAAATTCTATTCCCTCTTCCTCTCCCCGCCTGTAGAACTTATCAAAGTCCTTCCCTTGAGTTCGTATATCCATGAAGAAGATAGTCTCTTCCAGTTCAAGAGGGACATGTTCCTTGGCGATAATAGCTTGTTTCACAGCGTAGGTGCAGCACACAGAAGAGCAATATCCTCGATTTAGGCTTTCATCTCTTGAGCCAACGCATTGAATCCAGGCTATCCTTTGAGGCGGCCTCCCATCTGAAGGCCTCTTGAGCTCTCCTTGATATGGCCCCGATGCCGAGAGCATCCTCTCAAATTCTATGCTAGTTACCACGTTGGAATATCTCCTGTATCCGTAATTGAAGAGAGGGCCAGGGTCGAATTCATCAAATCCAGGACAGAGTACCACAGAGCCCACATTCAGTTGTACAATCTCTTCTCTCATGTTGTGATCAATAGCATTAGCTTTGCAAGCTGCGACGCATTGCATACACTCAGAACAAATTCCGCAGGCAAGGCAGCGACTTGCCTCCCTAATGGCCATATCTTCAGGGAAGCCAAGCTCTATCTCCTTAAAGCTTACCTTCCTCTCCTCAACAGGGATGGTTGGCATCTTCTGTCTTGACTCCCTGGCCATACCGAAAGGAATAAAAGAAACACCGGAGAGCTTCCTCTCTACAGTCCTTCCCTCTTTGAGGTCTTGATGGTTAATATATCTGATGATGGATTCTGCTGCCCGCGCACCAGCGGCTACAGCTTCAACTGCAATAGAGGGCCCAGTCTGGCAATCCCCTCCAGAAAAGACTCCTTCACAGCCTGTTTCCAAAGTCATTGGGTCAACTTGGATAGTGCCCCTGCTGGAGATGTTTATCCCGCTGTTTTCTACAAAGGAGAGGTCAGGCGTCTGCCCGATTGCCGGAATTACCATATCAACCTTAAGGTCAAACTCGGAACCCGGTATGGGTATAGGACGCTTCCTCCCGGTGACGTCGGGCTCCCCAAGCTGCATACGAGTACACTTTACTCCGGTAACCTTACCATTTTCGCAGAGGATCTCCACAGGAGCGACCAAATATTCTATCTTCACCCCTTCCTCTTCGGCAGCTTTAACCTCTTCCTCCCTGGCAGGCATTTCAACTCTCGTCCTCCTGTAAAGGACTACGACTTCATCGGCACCCAAGCGAAGAACAGAGCGGGCTGAATCTATGGCAACGTCTCCACCTCCTATTATCACTACTTTCCCTTTCGTCTTCACTTCCTTCCCCAAATTAATATCTCTCAAGAAATCGACACCGTGAATCACCCTTTCTGCATTTTCGCCTGGAACGCCAAGTCGCTGACTACGATGCGCTCCAACACTGATAAATACGGCTTCATATCCTTGTTCAAGAAGGTCTTTAATGCCAATTTCTGCACCAATAGGGGTATTGGTCTTTATCTCTATCCCCAGGCGTTTGATACTCTCAATCTCCTTCTCAACAACGTTCTTAGGCAAACGGTACTCAGGGATGCCTACATAAAGCATTCCTCCAACCACAGGGAGGGCTTCAAAGACAGTAACCTGATATCCTTCGCGACGAAGGTAATGGGCGCAGGTAAGCCCTGCTGGCCCTGAGCCGATGATAGCAACCCTTTCCTCTTTCTCCTCTATCTCGGGAGGTGACAATTCATCTTCAACCATATCGGCGGCAAATCTCTTCAGGACTCGAATTGCTACAGGCTCTTCTAAGAGCTTGCGGTTGCATTTCTCCTCGCAGGGAGCAGGGCAAATCCTACCCAGTACTCCTGGGATAGGAACCCACTCCCTGATCAGGGATAGCGCTTCTCTATATTTCCTCTTGGCGATCAAAGCCACGTATCCTTGAATGTTTATCCCTGCTGGACAAGTCAAAGTGCATGGCGGTCTCTCCCTCTTCTCGATGGCAAAGGCATTGGGAAAGGCTTGGGCGAATGGCCTGAATATGGCCTTCCTCGAAGCTAAATCCTGTTCGAACTCGTTGGGAAGCTCTACCGGACAGACTTCAGCACACTCAGCGCACCCGGTGCACCTGGCAACATCAACATACCTCGGATGCTTTAAGACCTTGGCTTTGAAATCCCCCGGCTCCCCGTTGACTTCAACAAGTTCTGAGCAGGAAAGCAATTCTATGTTGGGATGCCTTCCACATTCAATGAGTTTGGGAGAGAGAATACACATGGAACAATCTAAGGTGGGAAAGGTCTTATCCAGCTGAGCCATTGCCCCACCGATAGCCGGGGATTTCTCCACCAAATAGACGTGATACCCAGACTCGGCAAGGTCAAGCGCAGCCTGCATCCCTCCAATTCCTCCGCCAACTACTAGCGCCGCTCCTACGAGGCTGTTCTTAGATTCCATAGCTTTGGCCCTCTAGACTTCTTTTCTCGCCTTCTCCAGTGCTTCCTTAGCAAGTTTCTCTACGTCCGCCTTTAGTTCTTCGGATTTCCTAGCCACGATGGATAGCACCATTTGATGACGTAGCTTTTGCGAGAAGGTGTCAATCTCCTTTATTTGATCGGCAAAGGAAGGATGGACATATCCTTCCTTAACCGCCATACTCCTCAATGCCTTCATTACATCAGAGAAGTTTACATTTTGAGGACAGTGAGCCTGACATGTATAGCACTGAGTGCAAAGCCAGGGAAAGTTAGAAGAAAGCACTGCCTCCCTCATCCCTAAGAGAACCATATGAATTATCTTTCGAGGGTTATACTCCGGATCAATATCCGCAACTGGGCAGCTTGCGGTGCAGAGACCACAGGCAAAACAAAGCTTAATGTTTTCTCCTCCGGGCTCTTCAGCCACATCATATTTAAATTTGGAATCCAACTCATTTAGCGCTACAGTCATTTTCTTACCTTCCCAAGTTTTGAATTCTCATATTCCGGCCGCCTCTAGAATGTCAGGAACCCTCTCCTCTCTTCCAATAGCCATGATATGAACCCCATCACAGATTTTCTCCTTTTTTATCTGTCGTACGAGCCTTCCAGCAATCTCTATCCCCCTAGAAACTCCTTTGCCCTTTGGAGCCTCAGCCATCTCATCAATGAAGTGCTGAGGAACAAATATGCCAGGAACATTGTCATTCATCCACATCGCCATTCTCGCCCCGACAAGAAGCACTATGCCAGCCAGAATTTTGACCTTTCCGTCCATCCTACGGGTATGTTCCATAAATCTTTTGAGTTCATCCAGATCATAGACAGCCTGGGTTTGAACAAAGTCCACCCCGGCATCTAGCTTCTTATCAAATTTAATAAGCTGAGGTTCGATTGGATCTGCCGAAGGGGTGGCAGAGGCACCGATACAGTAATCAACACCCCCATCGAGTTCATTCCCCACCATATCTTTTCCAGAATTCAAACTATGAACCAAATGAATCAGCTGGACCGAGTCGAGATCGAAAACTGGTTTTGCCTCCTTATGGTCACCAACATCCACAGAATCGCCGGTAAGACAGAGGACATTATCTATTCCTCTGGAGTAAGCAAAAAGAAGATCTGCCTGAATTGCCAGGCGATTACGGTCCCTGCATGTGATTTGGAGAATTGGCTCTCCGCCATGCTCTTTGACGAGAAGGCAAGTCCCAAGCGAGGGATACCTCATGACAGCACTTTGATTATCAGTTACATTTAGGCCATCCACCTTGTCTTTAAGAAGTTCAATATGCTCGATCATATTTGTCACATTGGAGCCTTTCACTGGACCCGCCTCGGCGGTTACAATGAAATCCTTCTTTTTTAGCGTTTCCCTAAAGGGCTTTGCCATTTTCCACCCCCTATGATTCAAGCTTCCAAGGCTTCGATTTTCCCAGGTCTTTTCACTTTCCTATAGTTCTTAGCCTCGTAGTATTTCCTCATTAGGTCAAGCCTGCCTTGCTTTTCCAGCCTTCGGTAAATAAGAACCCACGCACAGTCTTTCTCTGGATCTATCTCGCACTTCCCACCCCTTCTTGTGCCGCCACAAGGCCCATTGAGCAGCCCCTTGGCGCAGCGCACAACTGGGCAGATTCCCCCTGTTCTGTCCAAAAAGCAATCCCCGCACGCTCCGCACGTCTCAATCCATAGCCCTTCCTTTTCAGGCATCCCTACAAATGTAGTATTAAGTGCCGGGAAAACAGGCTTTTCTTCATATATCTCGGCTATGGTCTGCACCCCGACTCCACAGCCCATAGAGAGAATCGCCTCTATATCCTGTACCTTATCTCCAAGTTCCTGGGTCACCATCTCCTTTTCACACTGCCTTTCGACAGTGGCTTCCAAAATAGAAAGCTCATCTCCGTTCCTGCTCGATTGGAGCCTCAGTTGGGAGGAAAGTATTCCCACCTCCTTTTCCCCACCAGCCCAGCAGATAGTGACACAAGTCCTGCACCCTACCACCAGGATTCTCTTATAACCAACAATCATGTTCTTGATTTCCTCGAAAGGCTTCCTTTCAGCAATTATCATTCCTCACGCCTCCTTTATCTTCTCCATCATCACCTCAATCTCACAGATGAACTTTTGAGCCATGTCTGGGGCAAGATTGACCATTTTAACTCGCTCTCTATCTATTCCTACTTCTTTGAGCAAATCGCCGGCATACTTTAGCCTTTCCTTCGCTCGAGTGTTGCCTGTAAGATGCTGGCAGGCACCCTCCTGACAACCCATCACCAGTACCCCAGCGGCGCCTTTCTCAAAGGCTTTAAGAATATGAACAACATCCACCCTTCCAGCACAAGGGACTCGAATGATCCTGACATTATCTGGATAACAAAGCCTCATCTTTCCCGCCTTGTCCGCTGCCTGATAAGCTGAGTTCGCACAGCAAAAAGCAACAATCTTGTTATTATCTACGTTCATTAGTTTCTCCCATTGCTTCAACTTCAGCAAGGATTTGTTCATCGGCATAGCCTTTAAAATCTATTGCCTTTGCCGGACATAAGGCAGAGCAGATGCCACATCCATCACAAGCCAGATCGTAAATCTGAGCTACCTCCTTCTCAGTATCCAACCGAACTAACTGAACTGCACCGTGGGGACATACACGGATGCAGGTCAGGCACGCCCGACACTTTTCCGGGTCGACCCTTACTTTCTCCACCTCGACCACTGCCTCCCCCAGAGCCAAAAGCGAATAGCTGCCCATCACCGCAGATGCAATATCGGTCAAAGCTCGACGGAGATCCAGATTCCCGCGGCAGCCTCCGACAAAAAACATCCCTTTCCTAGCTGATGCCGCTGAATAAAGATGCACATTTTCATCCTGATAGAAGCCTTGGAAGTCGGTCCCTATATTTAGCATAGAGCTTAAGCCTTTGGTTCCTTCTGGGGGCAAAGCTCTTTCCTCAGCCACCAAGAGGTCACAGGGGAGCACCACCTCTTCACCCAAAAGAACATCCTTTGCCTCGATGGCCACTCGGCCATCCTCACAGTATATCTGTGGTGGTTCGTCAAATTTCAAAAACACTACTCCGCGATTGCGCGCCTCTCGGTAAAGCTCCTCCGCCCCTTCACTATCTACCTTCAGATTCTTACAGAACACGTAGACTTCACTTCCTAGTTTCTCTCTAACCGCCAAGGCATTGTTGAGACTGGAGAGGGTAGGGAGGCGTGAATTCTCATCACAGACATCGAGAATAAAGCCTATAGTCTCAGGTCTTCGTTTCAACTTCTCTGGAGCTCGCAGCATCTCAACAAGGTCTAGCTGTGAGATGATATTACCTCCGGGTTTAAGCTCAAAGTCTTGCGGCAAAATTTCAGTTCTATATCCGGTGGCAAAGATGATAGCGCCAAAGCTCAGGGAGAATTCTTTTCTCCCTCCTCTTATTGTTATGTCAAAATCCCCCACCTCCCCTCGCACCCTTGTAACTTCAGCAGAGGTTAGAACCTCGATATTATTATCTTTCTCTATCGCCGTTATCATCGAGTCAAGCATCTGTTTCGGGCTTGTTTTAAGTCCGTAGAAGCCCTCAACCTCCTTAAGCTTGCCCCCCAAGGTTGACTTCCCTTCCACTATGGTTGTCCTGATTCCAAGCCGGGAAAGCTCAAGAGCCGATTTCATCCCAGAGAATCCTCCGCCCAGCACTAGTACTTCTTTGTTTACTGAAACGCTCTCTCTTTCCACAGGCTGAAGCAACCGAGCTTTACCCATAGCCATTCTTATAAGTTCCGTCGCCTTCTCAGTGACATCGCCTTCACGAGTCCAAGAACATTGTTCCCTGATGTTTGCCAAGGAAAGAAGACTGGGGTTAAATCTAAGCCCTTCTAGAAGTCTGACAAATTTGTGCTCACGTAACTCCGGTGAGCAAGCAGCGATTACTACTCTATTTATGTTCTCACTCAGGATTCTGGAAGTTATCGCCTTCTCTCCTTCTTCAAGGCACAAGCTATGGCTTATGTCTATAAAGGCAACGTCTTCAAGTTTCTCTAAATCTCCGCTAATTTTGGGAAAATCTATGTTCTTTAGACTCCCCCCGCAATCGCATAGGAAGATGCCCATCTTTACTTGCATTTCTCTAGAACCCCCATTGCTCCCTCTGCCGCAGCCACTCCATGAGCAATAGAATCAGGGATGTCTTTAGGACCCTGACAAGTTCCGGCAAGGAAAATCCCCTCAACATTCGTCTCTATGGAATTAAACGGCTCCTTGGTATCGAAGAAGCCATGGTCTCCCAAATTTATTCCCAAGACTCTCGCCAGATTCCAGGAGTCTTTCCTGGGGGTGATGCCCACCGAAAGGGTTACAAGGTCAAAGGTTTCTCGTTCAACCTTCCCTTCTAGAATATTCTCAAACCTTACCTCGAGTTCCCCGGAGGTCTCCAGAATTTCCACTGGCACTCCTCGAATAAATTGAATATTCCCTCGACACTCTTCATAAAACTCGGCAAAGCCCTTTCCAGCAGTCTGAAGGTCAATATAAAAGATGGTCACCTCAGTATTTGGGTTTTGATATTTGATAAGCCGAGCAAACCTCATGGCATACTTGCAGCATACCTGGGAACAATAGCCACGAGTTTCATCCCTTGAGCCTACACACTGGATGAAGGCGACTTTTCGAGGCTCTTTCCCATTGGAGGGAAGTCTAAGAAAGCCCCACCGATTGAACATCCTCTCAAGGTCAAGGCCAGTCAGAACGTTAGGATATCTACTATAGCCCAAGGAGCCCATTTCTCGAGCATTGAAAACCTCGAATCCGGTAGCAACGATGATAGCACTGACGCTTAGCTCCTTCCTTTCTGGCTCCCGGTCAAAATCTATGCCGTTTGTGGGACACGTTCCCCGACAGAGGTTGCACTTTTCACCTCTAAGGCGAAGACATCGACTTTCATCGATGACATAACAATAAGGGATTGCATCCGGGGAAGGAGAACGGATTGCCTTAGGTTCAGTAGGACAGACTCGGGCACATATTCCACAAGCAACACATCTCTCTGGAGCAATATATTGAGGTTTTCGAAGCACTTCGACCTCAAAATATCCGGCTTTGCCGCTTAAGCCTGCCACTGTCGAATCAGTCAGGATCGAGATTTTGGAATGAACTGCGACCTTATTGAGTTTTTGGGGTATTAAGCAGACTGAGCACTTTGTGCAGATCTCTGTTGCCTTGCAACAAAAAGAAGCAGCTTGCCCTCCAATTGCTGCTTCTCTCTCTATTAAGTATACTCTAAAGCCGCTATTGGCTAATTCTAATGCTGAAGTTATTCCGCTTATGCCGCCGCCAATAACTGCAACTGACTTATTCACTATCTAGTTTTCTTTCTTTTCTAGCAATTCCTCCACTCGGTTTAGCAGTTCGTCAGGATCAAATGGCTTGTGCAGGTAGTCTTCCGCCTCCATCGTCATCCCCTCTCGCATAGAGAGGTGCATCTTTTCTCTGTCGTCAGGATAAACGGTTAGCATCAGCACAGGGATGTGAGAGAAGAAGTAATATTTTGGGTCAGTCTTGAGTTCTTTGCAAACCTCGAATCCACTCTTACCTGGCATCACTACGTCTAGAATGATTAGATCGGGCCTTTCATCCACTACCTTCCGCAAACCTTCGTCTCCGTTGAGCGCAGCAGCCACTTCGTAGGACTTACTTTCAAGCACCTTCTTCACTGCTGCCTGCAAATCGGGGTCGTCATCAATGACCAGTATCTTGGTTTGTTTTTGCATCTTTTCCTCCTTTAGACAAAAGCCTCTCTACACGCTCCAGTAGAATAAACGGCTCAATGGGTTTTTCAATATACTCATCAATATTGAGTTTATGACCTACCTCTAGCTCATAGCGCCGGTGACTGGCTTCCTCCCTTACCGAGCTTATGATTAGTATAGGTACGCTGGGATACCTCTCCTGGGTGTTCTTGAGCTCCTTGACAACAGCAAAACCATCCATCTTTGGCAGCAGAAGGTCTAGGAGCATTAAGTCTGGCTTTTCTTCATTCAGCCTAGCTAGAGCCTCCTCTCCATCGCGAGCCTCAACTATCTCATAGGAACGCGACTTTAGCACGCTACCAATTGCCAGCCGCATGTCAGGGTCATCATCTACTACCAGAATCTTAGCCATCTACCTTACTCCGGCGACTGGTTCTAATAATCGCCTAATCCGCTCACTCCTTTCCCTCACCTTTTCAAGTCCTTGGCAAAGTGAAGGCAAATTTGCTTCCCTTCCCGGTTTCAGGACAGGGGCTAACCACCCATATCCTACCACGGTGGGCCTCAACTATTTGCTTAGTTATGGAAAGCCCTAGGCCAGCCCCCCTTTCAGCCATGTCAAGACCTCGATAGAAGCCATCAAATATCCTAGGCAATTCCTCGGCAGGAATACCAATCCCGGTATCCGCCACCTCTACCTGTATGCCATCCGCACCATCCCTCGCCTTAACCGTTACTACTCCGTGAGGAGTAAATTTAATGGCATTGGACAACAGGTTGGTAACTACCTGCTTAAGCCGCTCTTGAACTCCGAGAACAGCGGGGAGTTCTGGAGATACTTCAGCAACCAGTTGCAGTCCCTTTTCCTCAGCTAAGGGGCGCATAGCTTCAATGCAATCTTCTATCACTTTTCCCACAGGAATTCTCTCCATCCTCAAGTCCCCGAAACCAACTCGGGAAAAATCGATGATGTTACTCACCAAATTTAGAAGATCAGAGAGTCTCTTGCTACTTCTTTTCACTATGTTCGTTTGCTCCTCATTCAATTCTCCGGCGAACTCACCAAGCAACAGCCGATTATAGCTTTCCACCGCAGCCAAGGGAGCCTTTAGGTCGTGGAAAATAACGGACAGAATACGTCCCATCGTATCCCTAATGTGTTTAAGCCTTGAAGAAACTATCTTGGCCAGGTTATTCATCACCTTACATCCTATTTCAGGGTTCTCTTGGAGCAAGCCTATAAGCTCTGCCGTATCTAAGACAACAACCCTGGTTGTCTCAAGAGTCCGGCCTGTGGCAGTAAGGATACAAGGATCTATCAGCCCTGAGCAACACAAGCAGCCACCTTTAGTTATTACGTCAATCGTCGCACTTTCCTCTGCCACCCGACCAATATGAAGGTTCATTTCCAGAGCCACCTTGCCCGATTCCACAATATACATAGCATGGCAGCAGCCGCCTTCAAGGAAAACAACCACCCCAGCCTCATAAACTTCTTCCTGGCAAAGCGGTGGCAGCTTATCTAGTTCATCGTCGCTCAGACCGCGGAACAGGTCTGATTCTTTTAGTATTTCCTTGCCTGAGCCCAACCCGGTTACTGCTTTCACTTCAAGGGTTTACATTATAAGTACTTCTAAGGATTTCTGCAAATACTGGTGGTTTAATCGTTTCCAGAAAGCTGGCAACGAGGTATATCAATTTCAGCAAACCATGATAAGATATTTGCTACAGGGTTCAAAATGAAGACGAAAAGCAACCTGGAGAGGATACTTGGAACAGGATGTTTTGCCGTAACTGCTCAAGTTGGTCCCCCTCAGAATACGGAGACCGAGGCGATAAGGGAAAAATTCAATCTGATTAAGGGCTATGTTGATGCTTTTAATGTCCCAGATGGAGAGTCAGCGGTGGTAGCGATGGCAAGCTGGGCAGCCTGCCTTATAGGCAAACAAGAGGGTCTTGATCCCATAGCGCAAATGACTTGTCGTGACAGAAATCGAATTGCTCTCCAAATGGATGTGTTGGGCATCTCCGCGTTTGGCGTGAATAACATACTTTGTCTCTCCGGGGATCCTGTTTCTTTCGGAAATTGTCCTGAGGCAAAGCCCGTCTTCGACCTCGATTCCATCCAGTTTATCAGGATGGTCAAACGACTCCGGGATGAGAAAGAGTTTGAAAATGGACAGCCAATAGCTGGAAGAGAGCCACGACTTTTCATTGGGGCAGGAGCAAACCCCTTTGCCGAATCCCTAGAGGACGAAGTGATTCGCCTGAGGGATAAGGTTGCTGTCGGGGCAGATTTTGTCCAGACGCAGCCTGTTTATAACATTGAGAGATTTAAGAAATGGATGGAGCTTGTTCAAGAAGAGGGACTAGATAGGAAGGTTAAAATCCTTGCTGGAATCAGTCCCATAACATCCCTAGCAGCAGCAAGGTATATGAAGACAAAAGTCCCCAATACTGACGTCCCAGATGAAATTATTGAACGCCTCCTAAAGGCTCGCACGAAAGAAGAAATGGCAACGGAAGGGACAAAAATCGCTATCGCCACAATAAATCAACTGAAAGAGGTAGAAGGGGTAGCGGGCATCCACATCATGACCCTTCAGCGAGAGGAGACTATTCCAAGAATCTGTAGCGCAGCCGGCCTTTGCCCCCGCCCCTGAAGATTTGACCTGAGAAGCCTGGTGCTCGCAGCTAATATCTCTTGCAAAGTCCTCACAGTCTTTCTACCCTGACTGCTGAGACTTTGAGTTCAGGAATCTTGGACATTGGGTCTAGCTTAGGGTTGGTAAGGATATTGGCGGGACTTTCGGCGAAATGGAAGGTCATAAACACCACTCCAGGAGGCGATGCCTCAGTTACTTTGGCTTTAGCGATGATTTCACCACGCCGAGAGCTGATTCTAACCCTGTCCCCCTGGGCTACGCTGAGCCGTGAAGCATCGCTGGGGCTAATTTCCACTGTACCTTCAGGCTCTATGATATTGAGGCCAGCTACTTTCCGAGTCATTGTCCCGCTATGAAAGTGGTACAGACTACGGCCTGTGGTGAGAATCAAAGGATAGTCTTCGTCTGCCAGCTCCGCAGGGGGGATATATTCCAGTGGGATGAATCTACCTTTCCCCCTGGCAAAAGTATTCACATGCAGTACCGGTGTACCTGGATGGTCATCAGTACGGCAGGGCCATTGGAGTCCACCGGCCTCTAACCTCTGGTAACTTATGCCACCATAGCTGGGAGTGAGATGGCGGATTTCCTCCATTATGTCAAGCGGGTGGCTATAGTCAAACCCTCTAGCTCCTAACCTCTTGGCTAGCTGGCAGACGATCCACCAATCCGGCTTAGAATCCCCAATTGGCTCAATAGCCCTCCTTACTCGTTGCACTCGCCGCTCAGTGTTGGTGAAGGTACCGTCCTTCTCAGCAAAACTTGCCGCTGGCAAAACAACATGGGCAAACTCTGCGGTCTCCGAAAGGAAAACATCTTGAACAACAAGAAATTCGACTCTAGCTAGTGCTTCTCGAATATGTCCAAGATCAGGGTCGCTCATTGCCGGATTCTCGCCAATGAGGTAAAGCGCCTTTATCTCATTCCGATATGCAGCTTCAAGCATCTCAACCAAGGTTAGCCCTGGAGATGAAGGTAATGAGCAGCCCCAGGCAATCTCAAACCTCTCTCTAACAGCCGGATCAGCTACTGCCTGATAGCCGCTGTAAACATTGGGCAGAGCACCCATATCGCAAGCACCTTGCACATTGTTCTGGCCTCTGAGCGGATTGACCCCGGCTGAGGGCTTGCCTATGTTTCCAGTTAGCATTGCCAGGTTGGCTGTAGCCACCACATTGTCGGTGCCATGGGAATGCTGGGTGATACCCATGGCGTAGAGCAGCATGGCAGGACTATTAGTAGCATACGTGCGGGCAGCTTCTGCTATCTCGTCCTGCGGCACTCTGGTGACCTGCTCGACAAAATCAAGGTCAAAGTTTCTTAACGATTCCTTAAAAGCATCGAAGTTTTCACATCTCTCTCTGATAAACGCTGAGTCGAACAATTCCTCGTCCACTGTAACCCGCATCATACCCATGAGCAAGGCAACATCTGTGCCCGGGCTATGCCGTAGCCAGAGGCTGGCAAAGCGGCAGAGGTCAATTTCGCGAGGATTCGCTACGATGAGTTCTGCCCCCCTATCTACTGCTTTCTTCACTTCAAGCCCGATCACTGGGTGATTTTCCGTAGTGTTAGTGCCGATAGCAAGAATGCAAGCGGCGTGGCCAATTTCGTTGATGGAATTAGTCATAGCTCCGCTACCAAAGCTTTGAACGAGGCCGGTCACAGTGGGAGCATGACATAGTCGGGCACAGTGATCAACGTTGTTGCTGCCCAGCACCGCTCGAGCAAGTTTTTGCATGACATAATTCTCCTCGTTGGTGCACTTGGCTGAGGCAATTAACCCTACTTCCTCTGCTTTATAAGTTCTCAGTTTCCTGGCCACCAGCCCTACCGCTTCCTCCCAAGATGCCTCTTTCAACTCCCCGTTCTGTCTTATTAAGGGAGAAGTCAAACGCTGGGGGTGATGGACAAATTCAGCGATACCGAAACGGCCCTTGACACATGCTTGACCATGATTGGTCACGCCGTCTGGAGCGGGGACGGTAGTCATTATTCTCTCATCCTTGACCTTGAGCTTGAGTTGGCAGCCAACACCACAATATGGGCAAATAGTGACTACTTCACGGTCAGGCAAACCCTCCCACTTATTGGTTCTCTCCGTCAGGGCTCCAGTAGGGCAAGCATCAATGCAAGCGCCGCAGAATTCGCAGCTCACTTCCTGTAGCGGGCGATCGAAGGCAGTACCTATCAAAGCCTTACTCCCTCGATAGATAAAGGAGATGGCTCCCACCTTGCGTACCTCTTGGCACATGCGGACGCAGCGACCACAAAGAATGCACAAGTTATAATCTCGGTCGAAGAACGGGTTTTCCCTATCAATGGGGAGTTCCTTACTGGTATAAGGGAGAGTTACTTTTTCCAGTCCGATATAGCGAGCAACCCTCTGCAATTCGCAATTTAGGTTTTTGGAGCAGGTGAGGCAGGAATACGGATGTTCGCTCAAAATCAGCTCCATTATATTGCGGCGAAGCTCCTGCAACTTTTCGGTATTGGTATGGACTGTCATTCCTTCAGCCGCCGGGGTAGTGCATGCCGGGGGAAAGCCGACCATCCCTTCGATCTCCACGATGCACAGGCGGCAGGCACCAAAGGGAGTTAGGTCTGGGTGGTAGCAAAGTGTAGGAATATAAATGTCCGCTTCTAGAGCTGCGTCTAAAACTGTGGTTCCCTTTCTCGCTTTTACTTCCTTACCGTCAATAATCAAAGTAACAGTATCCATGCTCACCTGCTCGTAATCAAACTTACTCCCGCTCCTCCAAATCGCACCTTAAGCACCGTCTTGCCTCCGCAGTGGCTATCTCTTCGCTGAGTCCAAGCTCCACCTCAGCAAAGCTACCAAGTCGGTCGTTTAAAGGCAGAGTGGGTATTGGGCTGCGATGCCTCTCCCCCTCCTCAATGTCGGGCAGCGCCTCTAGTTCCTCAGGCGATGCCAGCGTTTCGTCTATAACTCCGCTGCCGCCCAAGTATTTATCAATCGAGGTTGCCGCCTGCCTTCCGGCAGCGATAGCCTCGATGACCGTGGCTGGTCCAGTGACGGCGTCGCCGCCAGCAAAGACCCCATCCCTGCCTGTAGCTAAGGTATAAGGGTCAACTTGGAACACATTTCCCTTTCCCAGAGGAAGCCCAAATTGCTCTGGAGCCTTTGGCAGCTGACCGATGGCAGCAATCACAGTATCAAAGATCGAACTAGATTCGCTGCCTTCGATTGGCACTGGCCGCCTTCTACCGCTGGCATCCACTGCCCCCAACTCCATGCGAATGCATATGAGCTCCACCGCAGCATCTTTTCTCTCTATTCTAGTTGGGGCGGCAAGGAAATCTATCCTTATCCCTTCATGTATCGCCTCCTCTATCTCTTCCTCGCTTGCTGGCATCTCAGTTCTGCTTCGGCGATAGACAATGGTTACCTCTCTGCCACCAAGACGAAGAGCACTGCGAGAGGCATCTATGGCGGCATTGCCTCCGCCAATGACAGCGACCCTGCCGCCTACCTTGATCTCATTCCCCATATTTATCTCCCTGAGGAAGGACACAGCCTCGATAACCTCAGGGCTATCCTCCCCCTTTATGTTAAGCTTAGCCCCTTGGTGAGCACCGATAGCGAGGAAAATGGCGTTATAGCCTTGGGCGAAAAGTTCGTCCAAAGAGCTTGCTTTAGTATTCAGCTCTATGTTGACGCCAACACCCTTTATCTCCTCAATCTCTTCGGCCAATACTTCTCTGGGCAAACGATACTCAGGAATGCCGTACCTCATCATGCCACCTGGCTCAGGGAGCGCCTCGAGCACAGTGACACTATGCCCTCGTTTCGCCAAGTAGTAGGCTGCGGTCAGTCCTGCTGGCCCAGAGCCAATGATGACCACTCGCTTACCTGTAGCCAGAGCCATTCTTGCTTTGACTTTCCAGAGTCCGTTCCCCCTTTCAGCGGCAAAGCGCTTGAGTGCTCTAATGGCAATTGGTTCGTCCACCTCCCCTCGCCTGCACTTGGCTTCACAGGGATGAGGGCAGACACGCCCACAGACTGAGGGAAAAGGGATTTTCTCCCGAACTACAGCCAATGCCTCGTCAAACTTACCTTGGCCAATGAAGCGGAGGTAGCGGGGTACATCCACCCCAGCAGGACAGGTATGGCTGCAGGGAGCTTTAACCAGCCCTTTACAGACTGCAGCGGGACATTTCTTTCTCTTGATGTGAGCTTCATATTCATCATGAAAGTAGCGGAGAGTAGTCAGGACAGGATTAGGCGCCGTTCTCCCCAAAGCACAGAGCGAGCCATCCTTGACCGTTTCAGCAAGCTGCTGTAGTTTATCGATGTCGTCATCTTGCCCCTCTCCACGGGTTATGCGTTCCAAGATATCTAGCATCTGCCTTGTGCCCACTCGGCAGGGGACACATTTTCCACAGGATTCGGCTTGAGTGAAGGTGAGGAAAAACTTGGCAAAATCAACGATGCAAGTATCCTCGTCAGCAACGATCATGCCACCTGAGCCCATGATGGAACCGGCCCTAGTCAAGGTCTCATAGTCTACAGGGAGATCAAGCTGGTCAGCAGAAAGACAACCTCCTGAAGGACCGCCAGTCTGCACTGCCTTAAACGGCTTATCGTCAGCAATACCGCCACCAATATCATAGATGATCTCACGAAGGGTGATGCCTAAGGGAACTTCGATGAGTCCGGTGCGCTTTATCTTTCCGGCTAAAGCAAAGGTCTTTGTTCCCTTGCTCCTCTCCGTTCCGTATTGGGCATACCAATCTGCGCCTCTTTGCAGAATCGCCGCCACAGCGGCAAGGGTC
The DNA here is from genome assembly GCA_964545665.1 of uncultured Dehalococcoidales bacterium. Taxonomy (GTDB): domain Bacteria; phylum Chloroflexota; class Dehalococcoidia; order GIF9; family AB-539-J10; genus CAZJGF01. Next base: position 34,949 of record CAZJGF010000001.1, on the reverse strand, counting down.
TCTACATTGTTGATGTTGGTTGGTTTACCCCAGATGCCGGATTGAGCGGGGAAGGGAGGACGAGGACGAGGCATGCCCCTTTTGCCCTCGATAGAAGCCATCAATGCCGTCTCTTCGCCGCAGACGAAAGCTCCTGCTCCCTCTTTGATTTCTATGTTGAAATTGAAGCTCGAACCAAGGATGCTTTCCCCCAGAAGGCCGTACTCCTTCATCGTAGCCAGGGCGATATTCAATCGTTCCAGTGCCAGTGGGTATTCGGCGCGGCAATAGATATAGCCGTGTGTTGCCCCTATAGCGTAGGCAGCGATAAGCATGCCCTCCAGCACAGCATGTGGATCTCCTTCCAAAACGGACCGATTCATGAAGGCTCCCGGATCTCCTTCATCAGCATTGCAAACGAGGTATTTTCCCCTGCCAGGAGATTTACGGCAGAACTCCCACTTCAGCCCTGTAGGGAAGCCAGCACCACCTCGTCCCCTAAGCCCTGACCGCTTAATCTCTTCTATGACTTCCTCTGGGCTCATCTCAAGCGCTCGAGCAAATCCATTATAACCACCATTGGCAATATAGTGATTAATATTTTCGGGATCAATAGTCCCACAATTTCTCAGAATGATGCGAACCTGTGGTTTGAGCATGGGCAAATCAAAGAATCTGGGAACGCCATTAATGTCCCCATCACCTATCGTCCCCAGGGCTAAATCAGGGCGAGCATCGTCCTTAATTAGGTAGTCTTCCACAAGTTCAGGTGCGATTTCGGGGGTGATATTGCCATAGCAAATGCGAGGACGACCTGGCTTGATGATATCAACCAAAGGCTCAAGATAACATAGCCCGATACATCCCACCTGTATCACAATAGCATCAATACTACGCTTGGCTAGCTCATCATTAATAGTCTGGAGCACGTTTAGCGCACCCGCTGAGCGACCACAGGTGGCAGCGCCAACGAGGATGCGGGGCTTTTCACTATGCGCTAAGGTTTCCCACTCCAATTCGGCTCGACTCTGAATCTCTTCAAAGGTCATCCCAGCCTCCAAAGCTAATAATAAGAGGACAAGACTTGCTTTGCCTTTGTCGGAGTCATCCTGCTATAAACACCGTTGTCGACCACCATTACTGGAGACAAAGCGCAGCAACCAAAGCAAGCAACCCTCTCTAAACTGAATTCATAGTCGGTTCTAGTCTCTCCTTGCCTAATGCCAAGTTCTTTCTCTACCGTTTCCATGACACGCGCTCCACCCCGCACATAGCAAGAAGTGCCCAGACATACTTTTACAATGTGCCTCCCAGCTCTAGTAAAGCGAAACTGAGCATAGAAGCTAGCCACACCAAAAACCTCGCTCTCTGAGGTACCCAAGAAGCGGGCGATTCCAGATACTGCTTCCTTGGGGAGATAGCCCAGTTCACCTTGGACTTGCTGCAGGACAGGTATCAGGGCACCTTTCTTCTCTTTGTACGGCGCCAGAATTTCAGTCAAACGTTCCTTTACTTTCATCCACCGTCTCCCTATTACGTTTCAATATCTAGCTTACCTTCCCAGATTTGCTCGCACCTGGTCCACGCTTCTTCCGCCGCCTCTATGGATGATTGCGGCGCCTCCTCCACAGCCGATAAAGGCTTTCCCCTTTTAGCCTCGGGGCGCACCAAATATGTTTACACCCTGCTGGCCGAGGCTCTCTGGACCTGGTGTCTCAGTGCTACCATGGTTGCAGCCAACCTCGCACTTATCACGTTGCTGAGGTTCCTCATGACCAGATAGCCTATATGGTTATTCTTGTTCAAGATGTTCATCAAGTCTTGGCCATCTATGGTGAGGACTTCAGAGTTTTGCCCGCATCTAGCTGATGCTGTGAACTTATGTGGTGGTACCAAGGCTGACCAGCCGAAGGTCTCACCCTTTCTCACTGTGTAGATGGTTGCTCTGGCCTCCAGGTCATAGATGACGAGTTCAACCTGTATGTGAACTTCACCATCTTTGAGAAGGTAAATGCCTGCAGCTGAGCCCCCCGATGTAAAAATGACTGAATCTTTCTCGTAACTTCGCTGGTGGCAAAGTCTAGCTATCTCCACTAGCTCGCTTTCCTCCAACCCTTCAAACGATTGAAAACCTGCTAACATCTCAGCTGATACCATCGTTGTCACCTCCTGTACAAGTCCCTAATCCCCGGCTTATTTATTGCTAAGCACACAATTTTAACCTCTTAGGCCGAAGCCTATCAATATAGCAAATATGCACTTCTGTTATAGTTGAAGCAAGTTCGCTACTCCTTTCACCTTGGCTGGAAGAGGGGAATCCCAGGGGAGCTCCGCCAGCGGTGTTACTATTATCTCCAAATCAGCAATATAGGCGTCTTGAGGGATTGTAGCTGAAAGTGAAAGCCCAAAACCACCAATCGCCTCTTCTTTTTCGGACATAAGTTTGTCATTCACCTCCTAGTCTCCCGTAAAGGTGAACTCTTGGCTATTTTCTGGCTCGACTCACTAGCAAGATTCCCATCCGTAATTCTATAGCCTGCCTTCGCTAGAATCCTCTTTACAGAAAGGGCAGCGGGAGAATCCCCAGGCAACTCAAGAAGAGATCTCCCTTCCAGATTATATCGTTTGACATTAGGATCGTAGTCTATCTTCCCTAGATAGGCTTCTCCCGCACTTCGTAAATACTCTTCCGTTTCCTCAGTAAATCTGTAGTTCCCTATCAGGTACAGATGATTGTAACCAACCTTCAGTTCCCTGGTAATATCTTTGACTCTTTCTATATGCTTGATGGACTTCTCGGATGGATCCAGAAGCACAAACAGGTCATCTATATCTACCACCACCTTGCGATTGAAGTGCTCCAACCCCGCAGGTGCGTCTACTAGTACCTCGTCATAATCTTTAACCAGAGTGGGGATGAAGTCTTTGAGCACTGCGTCTGGAGCACAATAACAACCCACGGTGAACTTCGTTCCCAGGGCGATAAGGTCAAATTCTGCCCCTCGGTACAAAACAGGTTGCAGTACCTCGGATAGGAGATTGTAGCCCGAGCGACCGACCCCTTTGTTCTCCTCTATAGCGTCGTAGAGTGCGCTTGAGATGGTCTTTTTGCCTTTCTCGTTCAAATCTACTCCAAGCATGTCAGCTAGACTCTCATCAGGGTCGAGGTCTATCAGCAGCTTCGGCGAATTCAAATACTTGCTAGCCAAAGCCACAAAAGTCGATTTCCCTGCTCCTCCTCTCCCTGTGGAAACAATTACTCTTCCCATAGCCAAATTAAGATCCGATTTGATAACCTGCCTTCGTCAGAATCCTTCTCACAGACAAACAAGCAACTGAATCCTCTGGCAACTCGAGAAGAGATTTGCCCTCCAAGTTGTACTGCTGCAAACGAGCGTCGTAGTCTATTCTGCCCAGGTAGATTTCACCTGTATTCTGTAGATACCTCTCTGCCTCTTCGGTGCACTCATAGTTTGCCACCAGGTAGAAGTGACCGTATCTAATTCCTACTTGCTTGATAATTTCTTTGATCCTTGGTATGTGCTTCAAAGATTTGTCAGAGGGATCGCATAGGACAAAGAGGTCATTTATGTCTGACACTATGTTTCGATTCAGATGTTCCACCCCAGCTGGTGAGTCTATTAGCACGTTGGTATAGTTCTTAGCCAGCCTAGGAATTGTTTTCCTGAGCAGTTCATCTGCAGCACAAAGACAGCCTTCGGTAAGTTTTGTTCCTAGGCTGATCAGGTCAATTTTCTTTCCTTCGTATAAACAATCGCTCCATAGCAAAGATTCCATTGAATCATGTGTCGTAATCGTGGGGCTTATGTTACTTTTTCTTTTCTCAATGACATCGTAAAGCGCTTCGCAAACAGTCCTTTTCCCTTCCCTTTGAAAATCCAGTCCAAGCATATCGGCGAGGCTGAGATCGGGATCAAGGTCAATGAGCAATGTTGGAGGTTTCAGGTACTTGCTAACAAGAGCGACGAAAGTTGATTTCCCGGCTCCTCCTCTTCCTGTGGAAACAATTTTCCTAACCACTATACGACCTGTTGTGCTCGCTGCGCTATGCCCCTTTCTTTAGCTGCTGCATCTTCCGGGGGGAGTTGGCTAATAGGCGATAGCTTCACTACCGCATCATACTCAGGAGGGCAGACATCCAGGCAAGTGCCGCAATTAACGCATTTCTCTTGATCAATAACCTTTATCTCCCCTTTTTCGCCTTTAACAGCCTCGGTAGGACAGGTAAGCACGCAATGCTCACAGCTTCTTTCACACTTGTCGGGAAGGATATAGTAGGCGGTGAGCTCAGGACATACCTTGGCAGGACAGCGCTTTTCCATTACATGTGCTTCATACTCATCTCGGAAGTAACGTAGAGTAGTAAGAATGGGATTTGGGGCTGTTCCTCCTAAGGCACAAAGCGACCCTGCTTTGACGTCTTCAGCTAATTCAAAGAGGAGGTTAAGGTCTTCAGGTTCAGCTCTGCCGGCTACAATAGCCTCAAGAATTTGGTGCATTTGCAAGGTTCCTAGACGACACATGGTGCATTTGCCACAGGACTCCTTTGTGGTGAAATCCAAGAAAAACCTTGCAGCATCAACCATGCAGTTATCCTCATCCATTACAATTAGTCCCCCCGAGCCCATCATGGAGCCAGCTTGACGAAGGGAGTCATAGTCGATGGGAGTATCAAGCAAGCTTGCTGGGATACAGCCTCCTGAGGGACCACCAATCTGTATTGCCTTAAATGACTTGGATTCGGGGATTCCCCCACCGATGTCATAAATGATCTCACGGAACGTTGTTCCCATAGGCACTTCGGTCAATCCTTTATTGTTAACCTTGCCTGCCAGGGTGAACACCGCTGTTCCCTTGCTTCCCTCAGTGCCAATCGAGGAAAACCAATCTGCCCCCCGCTCGATTATCAACGGGACGTTGGCGAAAGTTTTCACGTTATTCAGCAATGTAGGTTTACCCCATAAGCCCGCCTGAGCAGGATAAGGAGGTCTCGGCCTGGGCGTGCTCATCTCTCCTTCCACAGCCGCCATGAGTGCCGTCTCCTCGCCAGAGACGAAAGCACCAGCTCCCATGGCTAGCTCTATATGGAAACCAAAACCGCTTTCTAGGATATTATCTCCCAAGAGACCCAGTTCCTCTGCTTGCTTTAAGGCAATCTTTACCCGCTCAACGGCTAAAGGATACTCGACACGGACATAGATGTAACCCTGCTTAGCACTTATGACATAAGCCCCAATAATCATTCCCTCGATAACTTGCTGAGGGTCACTTTCCAAGACAACTCGGTCCATAAATGCGCCTGGATCTCCCTCATCAGCATTACACACCACATACTTCGGATCTCCTTTAGCGCTGTGGCAAAACTCCCACTTCAGCCCAGTAGGAAATCCAGCCCCACCTCGCCCCCGCAACTCTGAGTTTTTTACCTCCTCAATTATCTCTTCGGGTTGCCTCCTTAATGCCTTTTCCAAGCTGCTATATCCACCATTGGCGATGTAATGATTTATATTCACCGGGTCGATGTAGCCGCAGCGGCGGAACACAAGGCGGAGCTCGTGTTCAAACCTAGGAAGTTCCGGAATATAGGGGGCTTCTCCCTGGCCTCCCTCCAGGGTACCCAGTGCAAGCTCAAGGCAGGGGTCATCTCCCACAATGTAGCCTTCTACCAGGCGGGGAACAAGCTCGGAGGTCACGTTCCCGTAGACGACGCGGAAAGAATCAGGCTTGGATATAGTGACCAATGGCTCAGCATGGCACAGCCCCATACATCCAACTTGGATGGTCTTAACCTCGATATTCCGCCGCGATAACTCTTGTTGGAAAGCCTCAAGGGTGCTTAAAGCACCAGCCGCCCTACCACAAGTGGCTGTGCCAATGAGGATATAGGCGTTATTCTGAAGGTTCTCCCATTCGGATTTCGCCCGGTTCTGGATTTCCTGAAACGTCATTCACTACGCTTTCCTACTGTGCCCCAGCTTGCTCTTCACTTGAGCTTGCCCCATCGGATTTTTGCCTGTAGGGTATTAAGGCTTCCTCTGCCTTGAAAGGCGTCATCCTAGGATGAATTCCATCCCCTACTATCATTACCGGAGCCAGCATGCAGCAACCAACGCAAGCAACTCGCTCTAGGCTGAATTCCCCATCCTCCCTAGTTTCTCCCACCTTAATGCCAAGCTCCCTTTCTAAAGCTTCTAGGATAAGTTTTCCCCCTGCTAGATGACATGCGGTTCCCATGCAAACTCTAACATGGTGCTTCCCCAGCGGAACAAAGCGAAATTGGTTATAGAAGGTGGCGACTCCATAGACCTCAACTTCAGGAATGGCCAAGAAAGTAGCAATCTCTTGCATCACTTCCTTGGGAAGATACCCCAGGTCCACCTGAACTTCCTCCAATAAGGGAATTAAGCTTTTCCTTTCCTTACCGTATGAGGACAAAGTCTCGGCTAATTGCTCTTTCTCCTGTGTCCCTATCAACTCTTATTTCCTTAGACTTTTAGCAACGTCTGGAAGGAACTTTCCCAACGCAGTTATTTCTCTGGGACCGACTACAACCTCCCATTCAAGATTCAAAGCATCTTCAAGGGCGCCTTTAATCCTGGCTACCTTACCCGGGATAATTAGCGTTCTGTGTTTCACACGGTCTGCGATTCCACTTTTCTTTATGAATTCTCCTACAGATTCGCCGTCAAACTTGCCTGCTGCCCAAGCTGTAAGGACACCAAGCCCTTCCGCATCCTTTACGCAAACATAGCCAGGAATTCTAGTAGCCTCGACAGCCGATGATACCAGGAAGTAAGTCAAGGCCCAGTTTGACGTGACAAGAACGGGGGAATATTCATCAGGTTCCAATACCTCGTAATATTTCTCATCCACCCCCATGGGGAAACGAGGGTCAGTATAGATATTGAGCCTTTGTATTAAGGTGGGGAGCAAGGAATACTGGTCGAAATCGGAGAATACAATAATGCTAGTGAACTTGTTTATGAAGGTTGAGCCAGCCATGGCTTCCTCTAGCCCGTCGTTAGCTATGAAGCAGGGAAAGGCAATGGTAGGATAGCCAAGCGGCCTAAACCCTTGCTTTATAGCTGCCCTCCTGATAAAAGTCTGGTCTCTTATCGCCTCCATTAGCTTCTTGGAACCCGGGTCTAGGACAACATCTTCAATCCCGGCATCCTTTAATTTCATAGTCAAAGGCACCAGCGACTCTAGACTATCTCCTCGAATTCCTATCGGGCTAGGTTTCTCCTTGATCTTTGGGATTGCCTCCTCTATGTTTTCCTTGGTTATGGGGTAAAGAAGCGGATTTCTATCAGCACATATATCCCTGGCAGAAAATAAGGCATCCATATCTTCTGAGATCAAAATCATTGGCACATCGGTTGATTGGTACACTTTCTTGACCAAAGCTAGAAATTTGTCCTTATCACCCGATTCAAAGTAGGGAGCCAAGAAATCCGCCTTTAGCATTAATCCTATCCACGGGAACTGCAACTCTTTTATCTTCCTTATCTTCTCGTCAATCTTGTCGTCAGCCTCCTTATCGGAGATAAGTAGACCGATTCCCGGTGGATGGTAGTAAGTCTTCTCATGTCTGTATACTACCTCCTCATTTCCCATCTCTAGCTTATTTTCCCCCGAGCCAATGGTTACGAGCCTTATGGGCGGAGCGAGAAGATCTGTTATCCTGGCTTTTGTTTCCTCATCCAGATAAGGGCACTTATCTACACTAGCTCCGCCTGAAGCCAGCTTCATGGCAAAGGCGAAGCAAGTGGGAAAGCCGCAGTCCCTACATGGCTTCCTTTTTGGCAGTAACTTTACTAACTCAGAGCCTGATACCGGCATAACAAACCTCCTGCCCCTCGCCAGGACAAAGCATAGCATGGACGAGGGCTACCTTTCTCTCTTATTTACAGCTCAGGGATTCCTTCGCTTTGCTCAAACGGTCTCACTCGGGAAGCTCAACCTCCCCCATTATCCAAGGGTGCTGATGCTCTTCTAACCATGGCATTAACTCATCAACGGTTTTAACCTCGTTCTCTGTGGGTATCTTGTCATATAGCCCCTCAGCTTCAAAAGCTTCCTTATATCTGTCCAGTATCTCCCTGGGCATCCATACCATCCTTTTTCGCCCTCCGTCTGCCTGAATGAACTTCGGGGAGCGTAGCTGCTCCAAGCCGGTTCCCAAGCGACCTTCTACCTGCCTGCCCCCGGAGGTGTCACCGGCCATGTGGGAGAAGGTTTCCCCAATCACAGTTGGGCCCTTAAAATCTCTGTGCACCAGTCCGAATCCGTCCGCCTCAGGGATATAGAAAACAATGGCTTCAAAACAGCCACAGGAGGTGTGGGGATGCTCGAAGGCGCTGTAGAGATAAACCCGATCGTAAGTCCCCATAGACCTCTCATATTCGACTTTGTTCGCTCCATCATATTCACCCTTTACGTGGTCTATAAGCTCCCCCTTAGGTATGGCGAATATAGGTCCCTCAGGGTCAATCTTGGCTGCGGCCCTGCCATCAAACCAATTTATAGCTCCACAATTGGCGATTCTATCGGGGGTTATGATGGAGACGTGGGTGGGAGCGAAGCTCTGGCAAAGGACACAGCCATAAAATGTATCTACATCCTCATCCCTAAGGCTTAGCGCCCTGTCGTCCCTTGCCTTATAAGTAGCTAATGCGTCTGGCAAGAGTTTCGCTATTCTCTCATCGTCAGTAATAATAGTAGTTTGTATTGCTTCAATAATGGGCATCTCCGAGGTGAAAAGCAAATTGAAAATTTCCCCTAACTCTCTTAAAGAGTTGAACCCTTTCTTTGCAGCCTCTTTGTTCATCCTATACCAGGCATCCTGACGCTGATTCATGTGATACCAACCCTGAGTATAGTTCGTATACATATGGATCTTCCTTTCGATGATTGCCTCGGCATCCTTGTCTAACTCTGCTCCGGCAACCTCGACCAGGACAGCTATAGGGTAGCTCCCACCTTCGCCAGTTGCGTCATCATAAGGCTGCAGTTCAGTTATATCCGGTCCGATAAGCTCCACCTTCTCATTCTCAATTTCCTCGGGTCGCTTCAAGGTTACCAATTCGAACTTATGAGCTACCTTCGGCCCTCCAAACTCCATGTAAAGGTCTTCTTTCCTTATTACCTCACCTTCATATTGAGGTCCTAAGTCTGTATGAAACTCTGGTGCCATACCTTAATCTCCTTTCTTCAAGCTGTCTATTAGGCTTTCTAAGAATGCCTTCCATTGCTTTTCCCTCTTGAAATTGGGAAGGGAATAATTCGCATTGGGGAAGTAATATTTATCCAAGGTCATGGTTATTAAGTGCTTAAAGGCAAAATGTTTAAGGACAGAAAGGCATTGTTCTTCAAGGTCGCTCCTTATGCCAAAGAAGATAACTAGGTCGTGGTTTCCTTCTTTCCTAACCCCTTGCCATTCAGGATCTTTTAGGTGGTTTACTATCTCTACAGCGTCATAAACGCTGTCAGGCTTCATCCCCAATTCCACCATCTTGCCCTTAACGTGAGCCGTAGCACATATAGGGATATTGGCAGCTTTGGCTATCTCCTCGGCATATTCGATCGCCAGCTTGCCGTCAAGTGACCATTCGGATAGCAGAGGACCAAGCACCAGTAGAGGCCTTTTTGCTTTTTCGAGCAAGTTGGCATACTGTGCGGCGTCCTCTATCACCCTGGCTGACTTTATTCCGGTTAGAACATTGACTCGATGAAGCGGTATTACTGCACTCATTTTCCCCTCCTTTTCTAATGTATCACGGCATCCAAAGGAACCTTGCTGGGATAAGTTCCAATCAAGGTAGGCAATCCCACAGGTTCCTTAGGCTGCCAGCCAATTTGCTGCAAGTATGCTCTTACTTCCTTCTTGTACACTAGTGGGATGTCAGCATCCCTTCTGACAAAGAGGTGAAGGTCCTCAGGAAGCCCACCTCCCATATACTTCTTATATAGAGAGACATAGTGATTAAGCTTTATCGACCTTCCTTGAGGGGTATCGTTCTTCCTTATGCAAAGTTTGGGGATCATCACCATGGCTTTTTCTTTTGTCTCTGCCGCATAAGCTAAGTGCTCAGGGGAAGGCTCCCCGCTATCGACAATTTCCCTCTTCCTGGCATCCATTACTCTCCAGTCATCCTCCTCATTTCTTGAGAGATACAGCCTTCTATATTTGGAGGAGTGAGGGCCCAGGACCACCGGGATACCTAGCCTGTTGCACCCTGTGCCAATGGAAGCTGCCTTCTGGGACATCGCTCCCCAGGCTATTCCGCAAGCACCTACTCTATTAAGAACGTAATCGGCCATCACTTCGTAGTTTGCTCTTAACGGGAGAGCAGCGAAGATGTTAGCTATCTTTATTGCTGCCCCAGTAATATGGGCATTGGAAACACAGGAGCCAACATTCACTACCCCGCCGGCATCAAAATCAGGGGGAAACAGTTCATATACGGTCTTGCCATCCTCAAATTTCTTCATCCCAGCCACCATAGCAGCACAACCGGTGAGAACCACGATATATTTCCTCTTGGCAAACTCATATACCATGTCGGCAACGTCGTCTATATCGGGATAGTTAGAGCAGCCAACGAAAGCGAGGACACCAGGGATCGTGCCCAAAGTTATGGGTGCTCCCACATTCCTTATCTCGGTATCCATTACAGCACCGCGCCCAGCCCTTATCTTCCAGGTCTCCTTGCTCGCTGCTATCTGCATTATCTTAAAGATGGGAACATCGTTCGGGCACTCTTGCTCACATTTACCACAGCCAATACACAGATTGAACTGCTGCCTTATCAGGTCAAGATTACCCTTGGCAAGCTCAGTTATACCATCGCCGATAGAGAAAAGATTGGGACATACTCTCTCACACATACCGCAATTGGTGCATTTCTTAGCTAGCTCTATGGCCTCTTCTTCTGCTATCCATTCCTTCCTCCTCTGAGGCGCAATCTCCATTGCAACTTTCGCTGCTACCTCCGCCGCCTTTTTAGGGTCTAGAATGGCGAAATGCTTCTTATCCTCCACCATTTCTTTTACCAGTCCATCTACTTCCCTGTCGCTGGCTTCCTCAAGTCCATACATGGCCTTGTCCAAACAGGCGATAACTCGTGAGTCAACCTTGTCTGCCTCTATGGGCATATCAGTCCTGATACACTGCTCATCGGTCATGATGACATCGGCAATCCCCGTCCGGACAAAGAAAAGTTGCCGCGAAAGAGGGCCTACAATTTTTGCTCTATCAGAATATCTTGTTGTCTCCAGGGCAGTGCAACAGATGCCAGCTACCTCAACTTTGTCATAAAGGTCATTTTCCCGCAGGTAATCAATGAGAGTGCATGAAGTAGCTGGGTTATGCCCAACTAGCAAGATCACCGGCTTCGATTTGTCAATTGAGTTCCACCCCATATCCACCAAAGGGGTATCAGCAACCGAAGTGGGGAAATCGAATCCCACAATCTGAGCGATATCAGCCACCTCCATGCCTACGTGATCCAGCATGCTGGCATGCAAGGCTTTGGACTCGTAATCCAGAGCAGCTCCCTCCTGCCCGGTATGGGTGGAATCAAGAAGATGGGCGATTTCCCTGTAGACATACTCTATAGCTATCTTAAGGTCGCCTAAAGTCTCAGGCTTTAGTCCCGTAACCGTCCTTATGTTTGGTGCCTCCAGATCAACAAATGGGCCCAAGTCTATCTTCTTATCCGGGCCGTGCTTTTCTATCAGGAATTCCAGGATGTGCCCGGCATGAGCCGCATGAGCAGAGCACCCCATCAAGCAAGCAAGGAGAATTATCCTCCCTTGTTGAGTGGCTATATCAAGACCACAAGCCCCTCTTCTCCCCTGACTGAGATCGCACTTGCCATAGGTGCAGAGACAGCACAAATCACAGAAGGGAGCATACCAAGGCGCATACGTTTTGAGAAGCCGCATATCCCATGATCTGAGATCCGGGATTTCAGGCATGGGAGTAGGCCCTACTGGCTCCCAGGGGATGTCCGCTTTTATCAGTTCCCGAATTTCCTGTTCCTTCCTGGTTAGTTGTTTTACTAGTTCTTTTACTTCTGCCATGCTTTGCCTCCAACAGTTTCTTTCACTAGCTTTATGCTTTCCGGATGCCTCAATACAAGGATATTTGCCCCGGCTAAAAGAAGTCCTAAGGCCGTCATTGCCTCAAACAGCAAGCCTTGCTTTGCGCTCTCCTTGGCTTGCTTTGTCTTCCAGACTTCCCTTCCTAAATTCGCTATCATGGGCATCTGGGTCATGCTATCCTTAATAATTACACCAAGCTGCTTCACCCTTTCCATTAGAGTGAAGCCATATTCAAAGCCATAGCCCAGCGCTGTGGATTCTGGATCGATTACAATTCTCTCTGGAGGCAGGAAATGACACAGTTTTACATTCAACTCCTTAAGCAAATTGATATCCAAAGGACTCTCAGCCCAGGCTTTATGTCCATGCTCTAGAATTGCCCTCCCGACAACTTCGTAGTTTTCCTTAAGCACCGGACCTAGAAGGAGATTCATCCCGTCGCACACCTCAGCAACCTTGGGGAGAACCTCAGCATCCTTCTTATCATCCCCAGAGCCGTACACCAGCACAGGGATGCTTATTGACTCAGCCACTTCTTTTACCAGTGCTGCCGCTTCATCCGCAGGGCTGTCCTTCTCTGCTGGATCAGTGCTTAAGAGAAAAATGCTGACCGCATCCGCACCAAATTCCTCACATTTCCTGGCCCACTTCACTGGATCGGATACCACATCTTTAAAGGTCTCAACTAAGTGTTCTGGCCAATCTGTAGGCTCCATATCCAATATCTCCAAGGCGAAGCTTGGCGCATTAGGGAATGAACCTTCATCAAAGAAATGTAAAGGAAGCATGTTTTCCCCTCCAAGCTTTAGGGCTTTCTCCCCCGTCCCAATAGTTTCCTCCCTAACTACTCCAGTGTATGCTTCAACTGGTGCTTTATACTCCATTATCAAACCTCCTTACTCAAGCCAGGCATCCGAATAGAGGACTTCACCTGTGAGGACCTTGGTCGTCTTGACGTAGTCTATTTGCTCCTGGGATAGGGAAGAAAAGTCTATGTCCTCCCCATCCCACGTTCTGTAGACGAGGTCAACTAGATTCTCCTTCCCGCCCTTGGATATGCCCATAATATCCTTATCCAAGGCATCGTGAATTGATGAATAGAGTCCTTTCCTAGCCAACATTATCAAGTAAACATGGTTAAGCAGAGGCCTAAGTTCTTCAGGTGCCCCGTTAGATATATTCGAAAGCCCTACCGTTGATTTAAGCCCGGGCAAAGCTTCAGGAAGCATCTCTATGAATTCATAAGTTGCCAAGGCATTCTTCTGTCCCTCACCAGCAGTGCTTACGGGGAGGGCTATGGGGTCACCCCAAATATCCTCATTGGGAATTCCAAGATCGTTAGCGTAAGCCACTGTATCCATGATGCTGTCCAACTTTGAATCACCTTCAGCAGGCATACCTTTATCGTTAATCACCGAAATAACTACATCACAGTTATATTTCTTTGCTAACGGGAGCATCTGCTCTTTAGAGTCGGTCTTTCCTGAAGCGGAATTAAGCAAGGGTTTTTTCTTGCAAAGCTTAAGACCTACTTCCATGGCTGCAGGATTCATAGTATCTATGGATAAAGGCAAATCAGTAACCTCTTGAATTGTGTTGACTATCCATGTCATGGTTTCCTCGGTATCTTTTCTTAAGTAACCAACATTCACGTCTATGTAATCCACCGCGGCCTCGGCTTGAGCCTTAGCCAAATCCTGAATTGGCTTGGCATCCCTCTCCTTTATCGCCGTGGAAACTGCTCTGGCTATAACATGTATGTTCTCGCCTATAATAATCATGTAGCACCCCTCTTAGTATATATTAAATCAGCTTCGTATAACACATAAGAACCCATGTGTCAATTTCCGCCTTTAAATACTAAAGCACCAACAGGACAAACCTTAACACACTCTCCACAGCCTTGGCACCGGGATTCGCCAATAGGCTCATCGGCAAAAGTGGTAACAATTCGCTGGAATCCACGGTGGGCGAATCCAATAGCTCCTATGCCTAACTTTTCCTGGCATATCCAAACACACTTGCCGCAGAGCACACACTTGTTAGGATCATAGATAAATACAGGGCTGCTAGAATCTATGGGTAGCTCACGCAGTGTCTTCCTGAACCTCTTTGAGGTGAGCTTTACCCTTAAATGCTTGGCGATCTTTTGAATTTCACAAGAACCGCTTTTGGGGCAATGGGCACAGTCTAGAGGCAAATTGGCTAAGAGCAACTCGAAACCAGTGCGAGTTAGCTTTAAGGCCTTTGCCCCTTTGGTATTAACCACCATGCCTTCGGCCACAGGCGTAGTGCAGGCTGTAACAGGCCTATCCTCACCTTCTATTTCCACAAAGCAAAGACGACAGGAAGCAAAAGGCTCTGATGCCTCCCGGATGGCACAGAGATTCGGGATGTAGATGTCATTATCCAAAGCTGCCCATAACACTCTGTCACCTTCGACAGCTGCCACCTGTTTACCATCAATAGTCAAGCAAATATTCTTGGCTTTTACCAACAAACCAACAAATGCAGCGCTGAGTCTATTTTCCCAAGATAAGCCCGTCGCCCCTAGAATAGCCCCTGCACCTTACCACTCTTAGTATCTATGTCCACTCTCCTGAAAGCCGGGTCAGAGCTTGTCCCCGGCATAAGGCTGATGGCGCCAGCGCAGGGACAGAGGAATTTCGCCCCGGAGTAGATCAAGACGTCGCGAATGGGCAAGCTCCATCCCTTAGGCGTACCCTTAATGGCGGGGTCGTGCGTCAAGCTCAGGTGGGTCTTCACCATCATGGTAGCGTATTCATCATATTTTGAGTCGCTTTCAACCATCTTGGCCTTGGCCTCAGCATCAGAAGTCCAGGATACGCCATCGGCTCCGTAGACCACCTTGGCGATCTTATCGACCCGCTCTCGCAGCTTCATTTCCATAGGGTAAAGGAATTTGAAATCGTTCTTCTCTTCACAGGCTTCCATTACGGCGTCTGCCAGTTCCAGGGCACCATCGCCACCCTTGAGCCAGTGCTCGCTGAACGCACAACGTGCCCCAGCCGCCTCGGCTGCCTTGCGCACCACGGCAATCTCCTCCTTAGTGTCAGTGTGGAAGGAGTTGATACACACCACGGGGTTGATGCCCGATGTCCTGATCGTGTTGATGTGGTGCAGCATATTGGGAATGCCTTTCTCCAAGAGCCCCATATCCTCTTTGGTGTAAGCCTCGGGCAAGGGCAGCCCCGCCACCACCTTGGACCCGCCACCGTGCATTTTCAGCGCCCTGATAGTAGTGGTAAGTACCGACACATGGGGCTTTAGCCCGCTGTAGCGACACTTGACATTCCAGAATTTCTCAAACCCGATATCTGCGGCGAAGCCGCTCTCAGTTACATGGTAATCAAACATCTTCAGCCCGATGCGGTCGCCGATGATGGAGGATTGCCCCACGGCGATGTTGGCAAAGGGACCAGCATGCACCATGCAAGGTTGATACTCCACCGTGCACATCAGTGTGGGGTTGATGGCGTTGCGCATCCAAGCAGTCATGGCACCTCCCACTTCTAGATCGCCCGTAGTAACAGGATTACCATCCCTATCGAAGGCTACAGTAATTCCGTCCATTCTTTGACGCAGATCTGCCAGATCCCTGACTATAGATAGCATAGCCATAAGCTCAGAGCCCACACTAATACCGAATTTGGACTGCATTGGGTAGCCATCCATGCGACCACCGAGACCTACGACGATGTTCCTGAGGCTCTGAGCACAGAAATCCATTACCCAGCCCATCTCCACTCGCGTAGGGTCAACGTTCAGGCGGCGCATCCTGCTCCGCTTGGCCAGTTCTTCGTCGTTGTAGTTACGCTCATGCTGCATCCTCGCAGTAAGTGCCACCATAGCTAGGTTATGCGCATTGGTGATATCGTTGATGTCACCAGTAAGCCCCATGGAGAATTCGGTCATGGGAATAAGTAGCGCATTGCCTCCCCCAGCAGCAGTCCCCTTGATATTCATAGTTGGACCACCGGAGGGCTGACGTATACAACCGCCCACATTCTTGCCCCGCTTGCCCATACCTTCTAAGATGCCCATAGTGGTCGTCGTTTTCCCTTCGCCCAGTGGCGTAGGAGTTATAGCAGTCACCTCGACGTACTTGCCGTCCGGCTTGTCTTTAAGACGCTCAATAATCTTCATGAAATCCAGCCTGCATAGTCTTCCGTAGGGAATAATCTCGTCCTTCTCCAGGCCCAGTCTCCCCCGCCACTCATCGAGAGTTGGCATGTTTTCTTCAGCCGCTTCCGAAATCTGCCAATCCTTCAGTTTTGTTGCATCGTATGCCATAGCAATCTCCTTCCTTAATTCGTGATTTTCAACTTGCCAGCTCGCCAACAGTTTTCAATTTAACAACCCCAAGCCGAGCAGCAATGTCCTCCACCTCTCTCATAACCCTTTTGCTAGAATCAATGAGGGGAAAACCGGTAATGTCAGCCTCCGCTACGCCTTCGTCGTAAGGGATGAATCCGAGGAATTCAAAGTCCGCCATGCTGGAAATAAGGAAATCCTTTTCCTTCTCGTTTCGAATCTTATTGCCCACTACCCCAATATTGTGCAAACCTATCTCTCGGGCTAAGTCTCTTACTCTATAGCCTGTCTCAACGCTTCTTCTACTTGGTTCCACTACTATAATCAGCTTATCTACTCCCTTCGCTGTCCCCCGTGTTAAATGCTCTATCCCAGCCTCCATATCTAAGATAACCACTTCATCTACTTTGAGGAGCAAATGGGCAACCAGGGCCTCAAGCAAAGCGCCTTCGGGGCAATAACAACCACTGCCAGCTGCTTTAATCGGCCCCATGACCATTATCTTAATTCCTTCACGTCTTAGGGAGCATTTGTCTGGCAAATCGTCAACTTTCGGATTTAGCCTGAAGTAGGGTGCCATTTGACCAGGTCTTGCTCCTGTCCTTTCCTCGATAAGGTCATCCATCTTGGATATAGGTACTATCTTCTCGGAGTTAGGAAAGCCAAAAGCAGCCGCTAGGTTAATGTTGGGGTCAGCGTCTATCGCTAGGACAGAATAGCCGGATTTAGCAAATACAGTGGAAAGGAAGGCCACTAACAGTGTTTTGCCCACCCCTCCTTTGCCACTAATAGCAATTTTCATGTCGCAAAGACAGGATTGTATCCTACCGCAATAAGGAAA
Source organism: uncultured Dehalococcoidales bacterium (assembly GCA_964545665.1). Lineage (GTDB taxonomy): Bacteria > Chloroflexota > Dehalococcoidia > GIF9 > AB-539-J10 > CAZJGF01. The sequence goes on along the minus strand of CAZJGF010000001.1, from coordinate 17,665 downwards.
TCAAGAGAACCAGTTGCTTCATAGTTTTGTTATCGAAAGTGGTATTGTTGCCTCAAAAAAGTGTTACTGAAAGGGAACAAAATAACAAGAGGCAGCATAGGCAAATACACCGAGGCAGACGGGGGCGATATTTGCGAGCCTTGAAGAAGGAGAGAAAGGACAGATTCTGGATGTGTTTTAACAAGTGCCATGGCTGCTGAGATGGAAGCCGAGTCATGTCAGACAAGCCCTTCAACCATCGATCAGCTCTTGCGCCCCTATGGGCGACTTGGTGGGCGTCGCTCCTTTACTGCTACCAAGCCAGGAAGCTAGCTGAAAAGCGCAATACCTATCGGAACCTTCGCTGACTGGCAGGATGAGCGTCCTGGCTTTCTCGAAGCAGACTTGGTGTCCCACTGCGGTGGGAGCACCGAAGGCTTCCAATTGTTTGTCAGTCTTGGCCGAACGCCCCTTCCATCAACAAAGGAAGCTCAAAGCTTATTAAGGCTTGGGTAACATGATTTGTGACGCAACAGGCGCCCGTTCCGTTCCACATCTTCTCCTGTTGCAAGCCATTTTCTCCCAGATATCTTTGAAATTCAACTTGCCTTCACTCAGCTAAATCCTGCTACTCATACGGGTAATTAGCTGATTTCATGCTGTCTCTATATCTCGCCATCTCATCTTCTGATATCAGGCCCTTCTCCCTGTAATACTTCCTTGCCTCTTCCAGTATCCTCTCCACATCCTCCTCCTGACCGGGAGTCAGGGGGGCTGGCCTATGTGCTGCCAGTATCTCTTCCATCCTCTCTCTGGCATAATCAAGACAACTCTTCTTCCCACTCTTCATCCATTCAGGATAAGTCAGCCTATCGGCTGCCCTGGGCACAAATTGCTCCAGCTTCCACCACTTTCGGGTATGTGCCTTGTTCAGAAAATGTCCTGGAATTGGCCCAACCTCCTCTATTAGGTCTATTGCCAACGTTTCATCGTTTACACTAACACCTTCCATGAAACGTCCCACCATGCCAGCCAAATCATCGTCCAATATGGCCTGGATGGGGTGATGTGTGATTTCGCCATATACACTGCCATGCAGTAGCAGCGTATTTGCTCCAGATAGAGCAGCCACTAAAAGGCGAGAGGCTTTCTCATAGCCACATTGGTAATCTGGCCTCTTTGAGTTGGGATAGCCAGTGCAATTATCTATAGGGACACCATATCTTTGGAAGATTTGATTGGATGCCGCGTTATGTAAGCAAGCTTCTATACCGCCAAAAGCAGGAGCTCCCGTGTTCATATTCATGGAACATGAAAAGTCCTTAACCAACACTCTTGTCCCTGGCTTTATCAACTGCGCCAGTACTACCCCAGCGATGACTTCAGCATTGTTGGTTATTACTCCTCCAGCGATTGTGGCTGGCCCAGTCCCACCCATCACCTGACCACTGATGATGCGCATAGGGAGTCCAGCTTCAGCAAACCTGTATGCGGATTCGACAGCGTCCCCGAAAACGGTCAAAGGCGGCGCAAAGGCACAGGTGCCCATGATTTCTATCCCCACTGCTTGGGCCATTTTTATGGCAAATATTTCCGAGTCATTGGAGAAACCTACACCTTGGAACTTGGTGGAATTCCTTACCCTGGCAGCAAGACTCTCTGGCATCGCCATGCACGGGGGAACGCCCTCAAACCCAAAGTATGGTGTGTAAGGACAGAAGAAATGAACGGTAGGCAATGCATCCAGCACAGTTACACCGTCATAATACTCTTTTCTTGTTGGCACCCGAGGCTCCCAGGTATCAAGGTCCACAGTCTGCTGCCCGGGTGCCGGGGCGAAGTAAAGGTTATTACCTCCTAGCATCAAGCTGTGTTTGTCGTCCCTTGCCAAGGCATGAAAGCTGCTGGGAGTTTTACGCAGAGACTCCTCAACCAGAGCCGGTGGAATCCTCACCCTCATTTCATGGTAATCTACCTTACAACCATTCCTCTCCAGTAGCTTTAACGCCCTCTCATGCTCCATCCTGATGCCTGTCTTCCAAAGAACCTCTAAAGTCCCCCGGTGAATCGCCTCAACTTCCTCATCAGTCAGCAACTTCAGAGGCCTGAAGTTGCGGGTAAACCCTTTCAACGCCATGTCTCATCCCCTTGTGGCTGTTTCATAATTCCACCAGCTTGCCGTAGGTTTCAGGTCTCCTATCCCTATAGAATTCCCAGATATGCCTTACCTCCCTAATCATATCTAGGTCAACGTCGGCAACAACTATCTCGTCTCTATCTTCAGACCCTTTAGCTATGATCTCGCCTCTTGGATTACAGATATAGCTAGATCCATAGAATTTCCCGATATTCCAAGGTTCTTCTATTCCCACTCTATTAACAGGTGCGACAAAGTACCCGTTAGCTACGGCATGGGCAGGTTGCTCAAGTTCCCACAAGTACTTTGAAAGACCTGCGACCGTTGCTGAAGGGTTAAAGACAATCTCTGCGCCATTCAAGCCCAAAATCCGCGCTCCTTCTGGGAAATGCCTGTCGTAGCAGAGGTATACTCCAACCTTGGCATACCTCGTATTGAACACAGGGTACCCCAAATTGCCTGGCTTAAAGTAGAACTTTTCCCAAAAACCTGGAAGATTGTGGGGTAGATGATTTTTCCTATACTTGCCTAACATCTTACCGTCAGCATCGAAAATAACTGAAGTATTGTAGTAAACTCCGGTCATCTCCTTTTCGTAGGTAGGTACTATTAGAGCTATCCTGTGCTTTTTTGCCTTTTCCTGCATCCTATTGGTTATCGGTCCCGGTATTGGCTCAGCAAGTTCATACCACTTTGCATCTTGCTCGGCAGGAAAATAGGGTGCAAAGAACAATTCCTGGAGACAGAGGATCTGGACAGCCTTATCCGCTGCCTCGTCGATCATTCTCTCATGCTTCTGAACCATTGCCTCCACATCGCCTTCCCACTTGGCTTGAATAAGGCCCACCCTTACAGTCTTCGACATCCTCTACCTCCTTGCTGAAATTGGGAGCACCTTAGGCTAATACTAAGAAGCTGAAAGACTGGTTATATATACCCATAGGCTATCCACCCGCCGTCCACGGGCAAAGTTACCCCGGTTATGCTCTTGGCCTCATCAGATGCCAAGAACACGGCTGCATTGGCAATATCATCAGGCGTGGCCAATCTCCCAAGAGGAGTCCGCCTCTGTAGAGTTTCCAGGTCGAACTTGCCTTGGGCTATCCAATTCTTAATCATATCAGTCATAGTGTATCCCGGGGCTATGCAATTCACGTTGATACTGTATTTACCCCACTCTGCTGCCAAGTCCTTGGTCATATTTATTACCGCTGCTTTAGATGGCGAATAAGCGGTGCGCATGGGAAAACCACTCATGCCAAAATTTGAAGCGATGTTGATGATTTTCCCCACCTCGTGAGCTATCATCCACTGCGCTGCTTGTCGGCAACAGAGATAAACGCCGCGTACATTAACGCCCATTGTCCTGTCCCACTTCTCCAGGGATTGTTCCACTGTGGGAACAATCTCCAGATTAACGCCGGCATTGTTTACCAAGATATGTATACCGCCAAGCTCGTTGATTACTCTATTTACCATCTTGTCAACCTGATTCGCCTCAGCCACATCGGCTTCTATAGCAATAGCTCTTCGCCCTAGCTGCTTTATGGCTTCGGCAGTTCCCTCGGCAGATGATAGATGTGCAGCATTTACAGCCACATCAGCACCTTCCCTGGCAAGCCCCAAAGCTATTGCTAGGCCAATGCCCCTTCCTGCTCCAGTCACCAGAGCAACTTTACCACTTAGTCTCATTTTCCCTCCTTCACTCGTAAATAGCCCTATTAGCTCGAACCTCCCCTATGAAATTCTCCACCGCCTGATCAAGAGAGTAACGAGGAGACCACCCCCAATCCTCTCTAGCCAAAGTATCATCCAGCTTCTCAGGCAAGTTCTTCACCAGTCTAATCATTGATTGGTCTGGCTTAAAGTCTATCTGTGCCTCGGGTATACATCTTCTCACACTACCAACCAGCTGCTGTGCTGTAATTGAAAACCCGTATAAGTTATAAACGCGCCTCGTTAGCTTCGCCTCCTCGGCTCTCTTTAGGTCAACTAAGCCCCGCACTGCATCTTTTACATACAACAGAGCTATCGTGGTTGATTCATCAACATAGATGGTGTAGGGCCGCCCCAAAGCAGATTCCTGTATAGCCAGGTAGTTATAAGCGCTTTGCGCCCTATCAAACCGGCCCATACCAATTATCGGAGTAAATCTAACTGCACGGAAGTTGACCCCAAACCTGGTATGGTAGTACTCGCCAAGACGTTCACTGCATACTTTGGTCACACCATACATGTTAGGCGGTCGTTGCGGGGCATCATTGGGTACTATTCGAGGAACATCTAAACCGAACGTAGCCAGCGTGCTAGGATAGATAACGCTACCTACACCAAGTAGGCGGGCGGCCTCCAGTACGTTAAAAGTGCCGGTAACATTTACGGCGTAAGCTGTAGCAGGGCTTTGCTCACTGATAGGCGGCAGTAGAGCTCCAGCATGGTATATACAACTGATGTCGTTATCCTTCACCGCGTCGAGCACATGCACCCAGTTGCTCAAGTCTCCACGGACAATCGTCACGCTACTCTTGACGCCCTGAGCAAGCCTTGAATCAGAAGCCACGTCAAATAGCACTACCTCCTCACCTTCATCCAGCAACAGCTTAGCTAAATGATATCCAATGAAACCAAACCCCCCAGTTATCAGATTCTTCCCCATTTTACTTTACCAGCTTACTAAGCTTCTCCTCCGGTAACAAGTTCTCCTGTATCGCAATCTCAGCAGTCCACCTTGCCACTTTGCCACATACTTCCGTACAAACTGTAGTGTGTGCCCCAGCAGCATCAAACTTGGCAAATTCATCTGGGTCAGGCATGTAGTAAGGGCGCCCAAAGAGTTTCTGATGAATGTCCCTACATATAACGGTGCCGTATTCGGCGATGAGTTTATCATGTAGCTTTCTGGCTAGCGCAAAGCTTTCAAACCGGACACGCTCAGGATCGGCAAAATTGTCCCTTTCTCTCCCCTTCAGCATGCTCAGAAACAGAACCCCTGCCACATAAGCACCGCACCCAGCATCACCGGCTGTTCCACCTCCGCCAGCGTAGCCAGTCATCGCCTTAAAGGTAGCATCATCCCTCATGTCAAAGGTATCCTGAAGCGCAGCTAGCGCACACTGGCCACAGCCCCTGTAAACATTCTCATATTCGTAACCTAGCTTGTATGCCTTTTCAATCAACTTCTTTGCATCCTTTTCTTCTATCACTTCTCTTTAGCCTCCTTTGCTCTATTTTGTACTTGTTAGTCCAGACGCCTGCCCATCTTCGTTGCTCTTTTACCCAATAATTGCCCCCTTCTTCCTATGGAAAGAGAAAATAGATCATAACAGAATGTTTAACCCTTGCTGTTAGCCTTCACAGCCAAGGCGATTTCTCGAAATTCGCTCTCACTCAACAGCCGCTTAAGGTCATGTGACCGTTGTTTAACCCGGCGTAGAACTCCCTCTATTTCCTCCTTGGTAAGCTCAATGCCTAGCTTGTCCGCCCATATGGCTATGGAATCCAGTCCACTTTTCTTCCCCATCAATACCTTAGGTGCCCTATGGCCTACAACCCTAGGAAGAATAGGAGTTATCCCCGTTGGGTACTGCTCATAGCTATTCCTATACCAGCTGGCAACGATTCCAGATTCTATATCATTGACTCCATCTCCCACAAAGGGTCGGTTAGCCGGCACACCGGCAAGGTCATCTACCAGCTCAGCAAGTTCGGTCAGCTTGTCATACTTGATGCCTACATCTATGCCATACAGTATCAACAGCGCCATGAGTGTATCAATCATAGGGCAATTACCGGGGCCCTCACCGATCCCGGTAACTGTAGAGTGAATTACCTCTCCTCCAGCAAGTACCGACATTATCGTGTTAGCCGTGGCCATGCCAAAGGTATTGTGAAAATGTATTTCCAGCGGCTTATTAATCCTTTCCTTAACAGTCTTTGTATAGTAGAAAGCACCCTGCGGCGAGAGTACGCCAAAGGTATCCACTAGAGCCAGTGCATCCATGTGACCTTCCTTGGCCACCCTTTCTATGAGGTTCAGATACCAGTCCATATCCGATCTGGTGGCATCAATAGTGAAGAAAACCGTATACAGCCCCTGTTCCTTGGCAAATTGAGTTGCCTTAACGGGAAGCTCAATAGCCTTCTCCAAGGGCCATCTATATGCGTGCTCAATTAAATGTTGGGAGCAAGGAATCTCAATGATAATACCAGCCGCACCACAATCCACTGCTCTCTCTACATCATCTACCATGCACCGGCAGAAACAGAATATCTCAGGACCCAAGTGGCGTTTCACTATCTCCTTTATAGCAGCCTCATCCTGCGGGGACACAACTGGCATACCAGCTTCAATGCGGTGAACACCCGCCTCGGCTAGCTTCTCAGCGATGCGTATTTTGTCGTCCTTTCTGAATATGATGCCCGCCTGCTGCTCTCCATCACGCAGGGTAATGTCATGAACCCTCACCTGCCTGGGAGGATGAAAATCCCTAGTTACCTCCTCCAAGAAATTCCACGGGCTAACAAACCAATTGTCCGATTTCCAAGGTTCCTTCTTAGTTACCATTGACTCACGTATCTCCTTCCTTTAGAAATTGCTTAGCAGTGCACCCTGAGCTCGAAGAAGGCTCTCCTCATGGCTTCAGGGCATCAGGAAAGTACTGTATCGTTGCATCCGGTATCACCGCTACCTTTGCTTTATCACCATATCTGTTCTTGAGCTCCTGGATTACTTCAGCCCATGTTTTTGTCCAATTGATAGAGCTGTACGGTGCTACCCAATCGCCACCAACCCTATCTGAGTAGGGTGCCATGACAAAGAGTCGCTCGGTGTTACGGGGCAGACTTGTCCTGCGGACCCAGCCCCTGCCAGCAAACCTCTTCCCAAAGCTCCTACCCCAGTAATGATTTATCTGTCCTTCTGGAGTGACTACTATGACTACCATGTCGCCGCCCTTCTGAGACAAGAACGGAGATGCTACCGCAGGAGCAAGAACCATCTCGTTCGCCTTGGAATAGCAGTTAGCAATGACGATATCACAATCGGTAACCATATCCGTGGCATAGCGCTCCCTGGCTAATTTCACTCCCTCTGCGTGTTCCTCAATAGGGTCACCAACAAAAAGAGCCGTTACCTCTCTTTTTAGGTTAAGAATGGCATCTACCTTGACGTCAAGCCCTGCCATTCTGGCTGCTTCATCCATGTCCTGTTTCAATATGTTGCCTTCGTACTTGCCTATGCCAGTTGTCGGAGAAAGTGCAAGCCTTGTGTGATTGGAATCTATGGTCTCTATGGAGGCAACTCCGGGGAGAATTATCTTGCTGCCACCACCATAGCCACTCATTGGGTGCGGTACGATGGAGCCAATGCCAATCTTAAGGTCGCAACACATTACCTCGCTATTGATAGATATCGGTATGCCCCGGCTGCTCATTCCAAGTGGAGTACAGTTCTCATAAGGATTATGATTGTAAACCAGAAATCTACCCATCACCTCGTCTCCCAGCTTCTTTCTGAAGTCTATGCCATTCATCGAGCCATGAGCCCCAATGGCAGCAATGAACCTGATATTATCGTCGGGAATGCCAGCAGAGGCAAGTTCCTCTAAAACATAAGGTATCAATACTGCAGTCGGTGTTGCCCGTGACATGTCGTCAAACAGTATTACAACCTCTTTCTTTCCTTTAGCCAGCTCCTTTATGGTCCTGGTGCCGATGGGATTGGCAAAAGCTTTCCTGATTCCATCCTCGCCCAGCGGGGAAGCATCGTGGCCATGCATGTGACACACAGTTACATCCCAGGAACCAGGGAAATCTATCTCGAGCTCGGTATCTCCATACCACTCCATTTGCGGTAGCCGAATCACCTTTGACTTATTCATCTTGAATACCGCCTTTCTTATAGTTAGAGCACAGGCCCCAGCGAATGAATGTCAAACTCGCGGTGCCCCAGGATTTCTGCCTTGGTTAGCTTTCCCGATGCCACTTCAACTATCTCGTTAAATATCTGTTCGCCAACAGTCCGCAGACTACCCTGACCATCTACTATCACCCCTGCGTTTATATCAATATTGTCCTTCATTTTGTTGTAGGTGACACTATTGCTTGATACTTTTATCACCGGGGCGATAGGCGTGCCCACTGGTGTTCCTCGCCCGGTAGTAAAAACGATTATCTGTGCTCCAGAAGCTAGCAGCCCAATGTTATTCATGACATCAAGGGCCGTGCCATCCATTATTGTCAAGCCTTTCTTAGTAGGCTGCTCCGCATACTTGACTACCTGCATAATAGTCGTGCTACCACCTTTACGGATACAGCCCAGCGACTTCTCCTCAATGCTGGTTAGTCCTCCGGCTATGTTTCCCGGTGACGGCTGTGACCCACGGATATCCACACCCATAGACTTAGCTTTGCCCTCAGCAGCAGCAATTATCTCATAGATACGCTTCTCAACCTCAGCATTCGCCGCCCTTTTTGCCAGTACCTGCTCAGTGCCCAGCATCTCCGTAGTCTCTGAGAATATGGCTGAGCCTCCCTCAGCGATCAGTAGATCGGAGGCAATACCCAACGCTGGATTAGCAGTAAGCCCTGAAAAGGCATCAGAGCCACCACACTCCAGGCCCAAGATAAGCTCGGAAACATCCACTGATTCACGGTCAACATCTGATGCCTCTGTCAAAAGCCTTTCCGCTAACCTCTTTCCTTCCGTTACACACCCGGTCGTGCCCCCTGCCTCTTGTACACTGATGGTTTCCATCCTCTGACCAACCTTCGCCAACTCCCCTGCAATCACTTCGGGTGTTATTAACTCACAGCCATTTCCAACCAGTAATACGCCAGCAACATTTGGATGGCCGACAAAACCAACCATAGTCCGGATTACCTGTTCCTTGTCTTCACCAACATGACCACACCCACAACCATGGATGGCATAAACTGTACCTGGTACTTCGTTGCTTATCATCCGCGCCACCTCAGCGGCACACACTATAGTGGGGAATATCAATACGTGGTTTCGTATGCCAACCTTGCCATTGCTTCTACGGTATCCCACAAACTTCATCGCTTGTCACCCCTCCCTTTCTGACTTTCCACATTGTGGACATGGACATGCTCCCCTTGCCGAATCTGTTTCGTAGCTAGGCCTATTGCCTCACCATATTTGATTACAGCCTCTCCCTGCTGAATATCCGTCAAGGCAAACTTGTGTCCAAAGGGAATATCCTGCGATAATGCAATACTAACGCTACGATCTTCTACCCCAACCGGGACGGAATCACCCTTCTCCAGTTGGCACAACGCCGTGGCTACATTGTCTCTTTCATCTATTAATATTGCTTTTTCTTGCACCTTGAAACCTCCCTAAATTCCTCATACCTTGTCTGCCCTTCTATGTTACCTATCTCTGTCACATAATGTCACCTCCTTTTCGGATAAGAGGTTAACCAAGACCCTACACGGGTTTGACAGAGGGGAAGACGTCAATACCCTGCCCTCCGTCTTCACCTATTGTAAGCCATTTCCTCCCAGATATCCTCAAAATTTCGTTTGACCCCGCTTAATTGCACACCGTCGCTTTTGTTTCCATCAACCTTCTTCTGAGGATCCGTGATAGACGCTGGGATTAACACAGTGAGCTATTCTATCCCCTCCTAAACCAGCAATAAGCTGGTCCACTGCCATGGCCATCATCCTCTTCCTCGTAGCAGGCACGGCGCTCCCAATATGCGGAACAATGGTCAGATTGTCCAGAGTCAGCAGAGGATCATCAAGTGATATCGGCTCAACCTCAGTTACGTCTATAGCAGCACGTAGAATCCGGCGCGACTTCAGCGCCTCATATAACGCTCTTTGGTCTATAACCGAGCCTCGAGCGGCATTAACCAATATCGCCGTCGGCTTCATTACCGCAAACTCATCAGCCCCAATCATGTGCCTGGTCTGCTCAGTCAGCGGCGTGGTAATGCTTATGAAATCAGATTGGGAAAGAAGCGAGTGCAGCTCAGGAACATATTCCACCCCCAGAAGGCTTTCGATATCCACCTTCCTGGTTCGGCTGTAATAAAGCACCCGCATATTGAACCCCTTGGCTCGTTTCGCTACCTGCATTCCTATCTTACCTAATCCTACTATACCTAAGATAGCATGATTAACGTCAACACCAGGAAGATCCAGGTGAGCATGCATTCTCCACTTCCCCTGCCTGGTAAAAGCGTCACCTTCTACAATACGCCTGGCGGATGCCAGGATAAGGGCAAAGGCAAGGTCAGCAGTCGTTTCAGTTAGCACATTGGGAGTGTGCCCCACAGGAATACTACGCCTTGTGGCTTCAGCCACATCAATGTGATCACACCCATCGCCGAAGTTACTAATTACCCTTAGCTTTGGAGCAGCATTCATTACCTCAGCGTCAACCGGGTTACCAACAGGAATGAGACCCTCAATATCTGCAACCTGTGCTAAGAGCACATCCCGTGGCGGACTATCCTCTCCCTCCCACACTCTCATTTCATGAAGCTGGGCGAGTCTATCGAGTACGTCAGGAAACCAGCTTCTGCATACATACACTTTTGCCATTTCTGTACTTCCTATCTCCTTTCATATTTATTTTCCCAACATCGCGAGATCCGGAGGATGCCCTTGGAAGGAAAAGAACCATTCAGAGTCTGCTATACGTTACCACACTTGAAGCCACAAGTCTTGCACCTAGAACTCAGGGATCTGGTAGTCAAAGAGACTCCTATTCTCCGTACATTCCTGGATATAGTCTTGGACAGTCTTGTCAAGGTCGAATTGCGGCTTGAAACCCCAATCGTGTTCAGCAGAGGAAATATCCATGCGGCGTGGTAGGTTCAGGTCACGCACCTTCCGCATCATCTCCTCGTTGACCCTGAAGGTAAGGTTTGTCTCAGGCAGGTACTTCTTGGCGGCATCAACAAGTTGCTGGGCAGTAACCGAATAGCCAAACAGACTGTATACCCGCTTGGTAAGTCTCGACTCCTCGGCATCATTCAGCTCAATGAGCGCCTTGGCAGCATCCTTCACGTAGATCGTGGCCACCTCGGTCTCCGGCTCAACAAATACCTTGAAGGCCCTACCCAGCGCCGCCATCTGGAGCGTCCAGATGACGAACTGACCAGGGTTGACGCCGCCGCGGCCAGGGCCGTTGACGATACAATAACGCACGCCGCGGAAGTTCACGCCGCACGTCCGCCAGTAGGCCTCACCCAGACGTTCACCGCAGACCTTGGTCATGCCATAGAAAGTGTTGGGGCGCTGTGGATAGTCATCTGGAATGAAGACATCGCCCTCCTTATATGAGGACTGGGTACTAGCAAAGATAACACTGCCCACACTGAAGAGTCGGGCTGCTTCTAGAATGTGGAAAGTGCCAACAACATTGCTATAGAATGCTACTGAGGAATCCTGCTCGGTCAGCGGCGGAATTGCAGCACCCAGGTGGTAGACTGCGTCGATTCTGTTTTCCTTGATCGCCTCGGCTACATCCGTCCAGTTGCTGAGGTTCCCTACCTTCACAGTGAGTCTGTCCATTACGTCCTCGAGAAACTTGGAGCTAGAAACTGCATCAAAAACGGTAACCTTGTCCCCTCTGTCTAAAAGCATCCTGATTAGATGCCGCCCCACGAACCCAAACCCACCGGTGATCATACTATTCGCCATAGACATTACTCCTTTTACCCAAGACTGAGATCTCAGGAAACCTTCTTGAAATCACACACTTACTTACCAGCTTCCCCTGAGCTTGTTTGTTGATGTTCTTTTGGTATCTTACGAGAAGAGACCTTAATCTAGCCTTTCGGGAGTGTACGATAAGCCAGCCACCCACCATCGACTGGCAAAGTCACCCCGGTTATAAACTCGGCCTCATCAGAGACCAGAAACAACGCTGCATTCGCGATGTCATCAGGTCTGGCCATACGCCCAAGTGGAATATGTTTCCCGATTGACGCCAGATCAGCGTTGGCCCTCTTAAATGCCTCCTCCACCAAGGGCGTCAAACAGAAACCTGGCGCTATGCAATTTACGTTGATGTTGTATGGTGCCCACTCCACAGCCAGGGTTCGTGTCAACTGGATGACGGCCGCCTTAGCTGGTCCATAGGAAGGCCGCGGGGCGAGTCCTGCCATGGCAGCAACAGAGGCAATGTTAACAATCTTCCCTGTCTTATGAGTTGTCATCCATTGCCCGACCCGGCGGCAGCATAGATAAGTGCCACGCAGAATAACTCTAATTACTTCATCCCAGTGCTCCACTGACGATTCAATTGTGGGGACTGCCTCATCAAGAATCCCCGCATTGTTTACTAATATATGAACTCCTCCCAGCTCGTTTATTATCCTGTCAACCATTATATCAACGTCATCAGGATTACCTACGTCGGCTTTTATGGCGATAGCCTTTCGCCCAATCTGCCTTATCTCCCCAGCCGTTTTCTCGGCAGATGGCAGGCCTATATCGTTCACAGCTATATCGGCACCTTCCCTGGCGAAGAGCAAAGCCATTGTTTGGCCAATACCCCTGCCGGAACCGGTTATTAGCGCCACTTTCCCCTCTAGCCTCATGGCTAACCTCCTTTATGTAATTCGTGGCTGCCCTGTGTAAGGGATTTGGTTTGATGAGCTTTCATAAGCCACTCCACCTATCACCCCTTGGTATGACCTAATTCATCGCGGCTTTTGAAAGGCTATTATTGACTGCAATTTAACCTTCGCGCTGTTTCTGCTGGATCTCCAGAATAAACTCAGCGGCTAATCGAGCCGCTTTGCCACATACTTTGCTGCAGAAGTCGTAAGCACCTGCTTTCACAAATTTATCATACTCATCTGGGTCAGCAGTATCGAAACAACGCCCCAACCCCACCTCTCGAATATCAAAACAGCGGACATTCCCTACCTCCTTCTCAAACTTGCGATAGTATTGCCTGCCCAGTGTCATTGCTGCTCGAATATCGTCCATGGTGGCATCCTCTAATTTGCCAGGGAAACAGACCATCCCTATTGCCATTAGACCACCAAGCAATGCACCACACGTATTACGCGTCTGCGCAATCCCCCCCGACAGCGGTAAAATTGCTTTCAAAATCAGGTCCGCACTTGTTTTGTCTCCCAGTTCAAAGCATTGCATCAACGCTGCTAGCGCACAGCGTCCACAACCATGAAGTTCTCTCTCACATTTCGATGCTGTCTCCTCAACCTTGTCCAGAAGTTCTTCTCTAGCTGGTTCCTTCGACATACTCAACCTCCTGTTATCATTAATATTTGGCGCTGAGAATAACATTGTGCTGCTTCCTTTTCAAAGCAGCACAACGTCTCAACTACACCTCCAAAAGATACTATTACCCACTCTAATCCTCATCCCACTCAACCAACTCCAGAGTAATGCCACAGGCCGCCTCAGTATCAAGGTAAGCAAAGCCGCCCTTGGTTGTTCCTGGACCGCTTTGTATGACATTGACTCCTTGCTTGGCTAACTCGGCTACCGTTTTATCGATGTCTTTCACCAGGAAGCCCAGATGATTGATGCCTTCTCCTTTTTCTTCCAAGAACTCCTTCTGGACACACTCTCCACCAAGGGGTTGGACCAATTCAAGCTGTATCGGCCCCAGCGGGGCAAATCTTGCCGTCAATTTGTAGTCAGCGGGCTTCCCCCGCAGCTTCTTATTTCCCATAAAGGGCTTCCCTGGCATCGGCCCCCATGGGCCAATACCTAACGATGATAAATACTGCATACTTTTCTCTATGTCCTTGACTACTGCTCCTATGTGATGAATCTGGGAAAACGTTTTGCTGTCCATCTTACCTCCTTCCGTCTATATTACATCATCAATTATTGTTTTGCATATTGAACCCACCAGTGAAGCTCAGAACTTTATCATCTGGTGAGGCAGCCACATTATTATGTCGGGGAAAGCGATACATATAGCAAGCCCGACTATTATGAATATGACGAACGGAATTATTCCTCGAATGATGTGCCCCGTTTCTATCCCCCATTCTGGCTTTGTTATCCCCTTCAGAAAGAAGATGGCCGGGGCCATAGGCGGAGTCATAAGGGCCATTTGAAGGTTAACGCAGACCATTATGGCAAACCAGAGGGGGTCAAAGCCCAGTTCAGGAACAATGGGCGCCACCAGAGGAACTATGATGAAGACAATGGCTATCCAGTCAACAAGAAACCCTAAGGCGAAGACCACCAACATGATAAGGGCAAAGGCTCCCCATTTGCCGAACGGGGCAGCCATCACCATGTTGGCGATTACTTCACCACCTCCAAGCCTGAGAAAAACGCCGGTGAACATGGAGGCGCTCCAGCCGATGAGCAAAGCCATGGTGGCAACCCTCACTGTCTCCAGCATCACCGCTTTCAGTGTTTCCCAATTGAGGCGGCGGTAGGCCAGCGCCAGTAGCGTCGCTGCGAATGCACCGCAGGCGGCTGCCTCGGTTGGGGCGGCAATGCCGAAGAAAATAACTCCCAGCACGCTCAGTACCAAGAAGAACGGGGGTAGCATTCCAGTTACCAGTATGAATAGTTTTCTCCTTAGAGGCACAGCCCGCTCTTCCGCTGACACTGGAGGCGCTACACTGGGCTTGAGCCAGGACCAAACCGCAATATAGCTGACGTATAGACCAGAAAGAAGCAAGCCGGGACCAAAGGCTCCCATGAACAGCTTGCCCACTGAGATGGCGGCCATGGGACCATATATAACCAGCATTATACTGGGCGGGATAAGGATACCCAGACTCCCCCCGGCACAGACCGAGCCGCAAATTAGCTCCTTGTTGTAGCCTCGCTTCAACATGCTGGGGACGCCAATAAGCCCCAGAGTGATTACCGATGCGGCGATTATGCCAACGCAAGCCGCCAAGACTGTGCCCACTAATACAGTGGTTATGGCTAGACCTCCTCTAACCTTTCCAAACGATAGGTAAAGGCCTGAGTAGAGCCTCTCGGCAGATCCCGATTTTTCCACCATTGACCCCATAAAAACAAACAGCGGTATGGCTAACAAGATATAGCTGCTCATCATGTCCCACAGGCGCAAGCGGAACAGGGTAAATACCTGGGGGCCGATGAGCACCCAACCCAGAAACATGGCTACCCCGCCAACGACAAAGGGCAACGGATAACCCAGAAGAATGCCGATAAATACTCCGGCGAACATTACCACCACTACCAGCTCGGGACTTATTTCTACCACGGCTCGCTACCCCCCTTCGCCAGAGATATTACATCCTTGAGAAAAGTGGCTATCCCCTGCAACAACAGAAGAACAAAACCAATTGTCACCACCAGCTTAATCGGCCACAGCGGCGGATACCATATCGTCTCGCTAGATACCTCCTTAAGAACGTAGGCCTGCCAGGTGTCCTGCGCCCATACCTTGGTAAGCATCAGAACCAGGGGGAAGAAAAAAACAATGGTCAAGGCTACATCTATCATCAGTTTTCCCTTTGGTGGCAGCCTGGAATATATTATGTCAATCCTTACATTGGCGTGGTGGTAATACACATAGCACATGCCCATGGCTATAATGGCGGTCCCGGTCATGTAGCTCAAACCAAACGACCAGACGGTGGGTGCGTTGAAAATGTATCTGGCGGACACATCATAAACGATATTCAGTACCAGTATGATCATCAGAAACCTTACTGTCCTGCCTGACCATTCGCTAATCATGCCTATGCGATTATATATCTTCTCTATAACCGTCATACCAACCTCTGTTAAGACAACCCTTCGGCAGCCTGCGACCAAAGGTGGCAGGCTGCCGAAACCAGAACCCAGTTAGCCTCAATTCCTAGTCATATATTGTGTATTTCGGGAAGATTCCGCTGAGGCTCCTCCAAACGCTGAAGAAAGCATTCTGACTCTCCCAGACCTTGGCGAACATGGCGTCTTCGGCAGCATATTTTTCGCATAGTGCTTTGCTCTTCGCAGCGATGTCTGCCTGAAAGTCTTCCTCGACATAGAAGAACTCGGTGCCATAGTCCTCGTACTTTACCATAGCCTCAGCGTCTGCGTACTGCACAATCCCATAGCTGTCAAGCGACAGTAGCATACACTCATGCGTCAGCAGTTCCTGCAGGTCGTCGGGCAGCTCCTCGAAAAACTCCTTGTTCACCAGAACGGGCTTGGCATACCCCGGTGACTGGATGCCGGGAAGGCCGACGTACTTGCATACCTCATGGAAGCCCTGAGACCAGTTGGTGCTGGGAGGACCATACTCAAAAGCATCGATGACACCTCTCTCCACAGCTGCGTAAAGCTCAGCCCCCGGTAGCATTGTGACCGAAGCCCCATATTGCCCCAGAACCTCAGCCCACATACCCATGGTGCGGAACTTCAGACCCTTGAAGTCCTTTGCAGTGGTAAGCGGCTCGTTAGAGTGGCAGAAGAGTTCTGCTGCCCCTGCTGAAGCGCCGATTACGTAACACCAGTCTTCATACACCTCATTAAATATCTCCAGCCCGCCCCCCTGGTATAGCCATACTATGCATTCTAGCGTGCTGGGACCAGCGGGAAGGCCTGAGGCAGTCAGTAAATAAGTGGCCGGCCCGATGCGGCCCTCGTCCATGGAAGAAGTGATAGTGGCCATTTCCACGACTCTATCTTTCACGGCCGGGGTACATTCATTTCGCGGGACTATCTCACCCTCGGGATGGACTGTGATATCGAGCCTGCCCCCCGACGCTTTCCTCACTCTATCAGCAAGGTTCTGCAGGGCGTACCACTGGGATTGTGCTGGTGCGTCAATATCCTGCCAGGTCGCTTTGAACACCTCTTCCTCCGGCGCTGCTGGCGGGGCTTCCTCCTCCTCTTCTGGTGGTGGCGCCTCCTCTTCTTCCGCCGGTGGCGGTGCTGCCTCAGGGGCGCAGCCAACAATGACCAGGCCGGCAATAACTGCTACCGTCAACACCAGCATGACTATTCGCTTTTTCAATTCACTTACCTCCCTTCTAGATTTTCGCCTGTTGAGTATTTTTTAACCCTACTTCTTCTTCTATCACCTCCTTTCACATCGTTTGAGTCTGCTTAATTTTGAAAGGCCTCCCTTTTGTTGCTTCACCCCCAAAGCTACCTGAATCTAAATGCCCAGACAATAAAACGCCAGGCTGATCTACACTATTGTCAAGGTGCTAACCCTCCAATGGAGCAGTCGAAAATAATGTGAAGCCATAAAGATTGAGTTTGCTTGGTTCAAAAAAACCTCCGCCATAGTAAGGACAGCTTAATCATCAGTTTCTAAGCAGCCTCGCTAACCCAGAACCGGCCAGGCAGCGCTCCTTCATCGCCCTACTAGCTTCCCCTAGCTAGCAATGACCCTACCCCCTTCTCATTACTGAAACCTGATATTCTCCTTACATCCCTCGACATCACTTCATCTGCTCGGGGATTTGGAGTGTTATCCTCCTCAATTTGTGTGTTACCCTGGCGGTCATGTGATATCCCTCTATGGACATGAACCATAACACCGATTTCCTCATTTGTCAATGGCCTGGTAGCTATTCTGATATCCTCCACTATGTTTGA